>JBHBVA010000001.1:0-3174 GCA_041793355.1 Bacteroidota bacterium
ACGTACTTGGACAACAGATAATATGCTACTGTCGATAATTTTTCCTCCGCCATTTCGATGTCGGGAGTAATACCTCCGCCATCTCGCACCAAACGCCCGTTTGCCGTTTTGAACACAGATGTAAGGCTGTCGGGAATACGCCCCACACTACCGTCGTCGTTGCGATGCGTGTAATCGATAGCCTGCACGCAACGTCCGCTGGGGATATAATATTTAGAGGTTGTAACCTTAATGCTTCCGCCATAAGGCAGTTCGCGTGTGGTTTGTACCAGCCCCTTGCCGTAGGTGCGGTTGCCCATTACTACACCTCTGTCTAAATCCTGCACGGCTCCCGAAACAATTTCGGAGGCCGAAGCCGAACTCCTGTTCACCAACACCACCAGCGGAATAGTGGCATCAAGAGGTTCGTTTACCGTATGATAGGTTTTGTCCCATTGTTGCATTTTGCCTTTGGTAGAAAGAATTGCCTTGCCCTTAGGCACAAACATATTCACAATCTGCAATGCCGACTCCATCACTCCGCCCGTATTGTTCCGCAAGTCCAATATCAACGAGCGAATACCTTGCTTTTGCAAGGTCTGAAATGCCGTTTTCACCTCGTCTGCACTACTGTTGGTAAATGTATTGAGAGCAATGTAACCTACGTTTTTACCCACTACACCATAGTAAGGCACGGAATTGATGTGGATATTCTCTCGCACCACCTTAATGTCTATCGGCTCCTTTTGCCCAAAGCGTTTAACCCTGATAATAAGAGTTGTGCCTGCCTGTCCCTTTAGCTTGTCGCTCACTTGTGCCGAAGTGCTTTTGCTCATATCCACACCGTCGATGGCAAGTATGCGGTCGCCTGCCTGCAATCCGGCTTTGGCTGCCGGCATATTCTCGTAAGGTTCGTTTATGATTACTCCTCCGTCGCGAGCCGAAATGATGGCTCCGATACCGGCATATTCGCCCGTAGCCATCAGGCGGAGGTCGCCTACCATATCCTCGGCATAGTAAGTGGTGTATGGGTCTAACGACTCCAACATCGCCTCCACGCCCGTGCGAACCACTTTTTCCACATCCACCGAATCCACATAAAACATATCCAGCTCCCGCAATGCCGCACCAAACACGCTGATGCCTTTGCTTATCTCAAACTCCTTATCGGCCGATTTTTTCTCTGCTTTTTGGGCAAATACACCACCTACCAGAGGCAAGCAAACCGCCAATACAAAACACCTTAATCTATTCATTATTAAATATTTGTTTTTTCACTATCATTCACTCTGTAAGTTAAAAAGGCGAACAAGTTGCCCTTTTTTCGCCCGACAAAGGAACAACATTTTTCAGAAACGGCGAAGCTACAAACTCACAAAAAACATTTATCTTTTGGCATCCGCACCCAACCATCTGTTTTCGTTGAAAAATTAATGGTTTCTTCTCAATCATTTTTTTCTTTTACCACATAAAAAAAGCACACCCCCTAAGGAGGTGTACTTTTTTAGTTGTGTACATCGTAGTTACGATTATTCGCCTACTGTAGCAATGCTCACACGGTTCCAGCTTGGAGTAGAGAAGATATTACCAACTCCGTGTCCTTCTGCAACAATTCTGTCAGCTGAGATATTGTACTTTTTCACCAATGTAGATTTAACTACTTGTGCACGAGCTTCAGCAAGACGTTTGTTGAACTCCAAGTTACCTTCAGGAGAAGCGTATCCTTTTATCACTACCTTGCTCGAAGGGTTGTTTTGCATATACATTGCAACTCTTTCTACGTGAGGTTGTTGTGATGGGTCAATCACCGATTTTCCTTGACGGAAGCTAACGATGGCTTCAACGCTTTTTGCATCTGTTGCAACAGGTTGAGAAACGGTAGGCTTTTTGTTCAAGCAGTCGTTCAATTCTGATTGCAATTGACGGATGCGAGCTTGTGCAGCACTCAATTCACCGTTTTTAGCATCTACTTCGCCACGCAAGCCGTTGATGCGAGCATTCAACGCATCGATTTCGCTTTGGTCGAAAGCACGGCCCAAAGTGATGTGGTGTGCACCATTGCTACCTTTGAAACGGTAAGCAACACCGGCTGTCAATTCGAAACGAGCATAGTCAGGATCTGGATATGTGTGAACCAAATCTGTAGCTTCATCGATATTGAACACTACTGCAGGGCTAAGTTTCACTGCCCAAGCCTTGTTTTGTCCCAAGTTCAACAAGAAGTTAGCACCTGTTTTGAAACGCAAGTCATCGAAATCTTTTTCGCTCTTACGGAAGTTGTGTTCCCAAGCCGGACCTACAAAAGCCTCTACTTCAAACGGACGAGGAGCACCATTGTAACCTCCGATGATGTTTGACAAGTTGAAATTTGCCAACACCGAGAAAGTAGTTGCATCTACCAATTCGCTTGTTTCTGCATAAGCATTGAGTGCACGGCTGTTTGTGTAAGCCAAACCTTCGAATGAGAGTCCGAATCCCGGAGAGATTTGTTTGCCGATTTCAAGACCGTACATTGCACGTGCGTTCTTAAAATATGAATGATTTTTAAGTGGTGTGTTGGCTCCGGCCTTTACACCTACCGACCAATTGTCCCAAAACTTGCTGTAGCTTAAAGTTTTGTTTTGTGCTGTTGCAAACATTGCAGATGCCAGCACTGCTGCGCTAAGTAATACTTTTTTCATACTTCTTTATTTCAAAAATTCGGCACAAAGATACGCTTTTTTTCTTCTCTCAAAAAAAACATCCGTACAATCTTCTTCCGAATCGGCACCCTTAACAGGAATTAACTAAATTAATTTATAATGTGAACTATCTCTTTTCCGTCCGTAATTGCATACCTATACAATTGACGTATAGGGTAAGAGTCTGATATTAAAAGGCGTAACTTTTTGTGTTCATCCGGCGGAGATGGTTATCGCACATCCCGCACTTACACGATGCTGATTATAATCTCAGCATCAATATTTCACGCACCACATCGGCCGTGATGTTATGCCTTTCGCCGAGCTTCCATCCTCTTTCGCTTAAGCGTTGTGCCACGGCTTCCACAGCCTCTACTCCCAGTCCATAGTCGGAAAGACGTGTGGCAACGCCCATCTGCTTAAAGAATTGTTCAACAGCCTCGATGGTGTAAGCAATCCGCTCGTCGGCACTCATATTATTATATATACCAAACACTTGTTCGCCCAGCCTCAT
>JBHBVA010000002.1:0-2629 GCA_041793355.1 Bacteroidota bacterium
AAAAAGTACGCTACAAAGCTGTATCGTTTTGTATGGATATAGCCTTGTAGCGTATTATTATATATTACGCCAGTTCGGGATAACCGTCTTGTTTAAAACAAGCTTAGCTGTCTTGTTTTTTGTGCACAGACAGGTAATGCCTGCAGTTTGTTTTCAAAGAAGCAGTATGCTACCAATGCCAAACATACGTAAAATATGTGTTTGAGATATTTTTAACTAATCTCTGCATCAAGATTCTTGCAAAACTCGTCAAATGCACAGAAAATTTCTATGATTTTGTTGTTGGTAATCATTGCTTGTATCCTTGTATTTATTTGATTTACAATTATAGATACACAAAATACTTGCAAGATTACCAATTTTTATACCACTTTCTTATTCTGAACTGGTGTATATATAGTTTCTTTTTGGCGGGTTTTAATACTGTGTAGTTAAAAAACGCAAAACCGGTAGGTGCGTACCGGGGAAAAAGCTACTTTTGTCCCGACTTTGGTGCTAATTATTTAGCTTAATAGGGAATCGGGTGAAAATCCCGGACAGTCCCGCTGCTGTGAGTCTTTTTTTACAGCCTGAGTTTCTGCAAATTACCACTGTGTGTCCTCTGCAAAGGGGGCTAATGGGAAGGTTTAGCTTAGGTAAGACGAGTCAGAAGACCTGCCATAGTCCCACTTAATTGTATTAAGCAATGTGTTTTCCCATACTTTCTGGGGTTAGAGTAGAGGAATGTTTTTTATTACATCAAATTCAGTAGAAAAGCAAGGCTTTGCCGTTGCAGATGGCATAGCGAAGGGTATGGAGGATAAAGGTACCTTTCGTGT
Organism: Bacteroidota bacterium; assembly: GCA_041793355.1. GTDB lineage: Bacteria > Bacteroidota > Bacteroidia > Bacteroidales > Dysgonomonadaceae > UBA1309. Next base: position 819 of record JBHBVA010000002.1, read on the forward strand.
GTTTTGCGTGTATTCCTCTTGTTGTAAGAAATACGTTGGATGTTTTGTGGAAAATGTCGGTGTAAGATTCAATAAAGGGGAGTGTTCGTATGCAACAACAAAGCGTTTGTAGTCCATACTCTTTCGGCGAGGTCCGTTGGTTGGTGGATGCCTGTTGTGTTTTGTGGCTTAGATGCCACAATAGGTGTTGTTGTGCGTACTTATCCTTGTGTTGCGTAATTTTTTTACCATAATCATACTTAAAAAACAAGAAAATGAAATTGATGACTTTAAGCATCTGCACGTTGGCTTTTGCAAGTGCCATCACGATGCAATCTTGCTCCACAGACACGGAGCTGCAAGAAATTTCTAAACCAACCACTCTTGAAGGGCATCGGTTGAAAGTGGATAGCACGTTCGTTCCGTCTTTGCAATCGGATAGTTTGGCATTGGTGGATATTTACAACGAAGCCGGAGGGGCAGGCTGGTTTGAGCGTAAAGGCTGGTTGAAGCCTACTTCAGTACGCAATTGGAAAGGGGTGGTAGTAGAACACGTGAATGGAGTAGAGCGTGTGGTGGAGCTACATCTCGGATACAATAATCTGCGTGGTACATTGTCTAAGTCCATCGGACGATTGACGGCTTTACGCAAGTTGAAAATTGGTTATAACAGAAGGTTGAAAGGTTCTCTTCCCGATGAGCTGTATAATCTGAAAGCGTTGGAAGTGTTAAACACCACTCAATCGGCTTTCACCGGTGAGTTATCTCCCAAAATAGCTCAGCTCACAAATTTGGATACACTTTGCCTGCGAACTTCACCTTGGGTGCTCGATGCTTCCAGTTGGGACAGAAACCCTGATGTGATGACAGGCAGCATCCCGAAAGAGTTGGCACAACTGAAAAAAATCCGTTATATCGACTTGGGTCGTCAAGGTTTTTCGGGTGAAATACCCAAAGAGCTGGGACAAATGAAAAGTCTTACTTACCTGAACCTGGAAACGTGCCGTTTAACAGGTGCGATACCCAAAGAGCTGGGAGAGCTTAATGTGCAAGTGCTTGACCTCAGCCACAATAAACTGACAGGTGAAATTCCGGAAGGGTTATTCGGGCTTAAAAAATTACGTCGTTTAGACCTTAGTAGCAATCGCCTTACGGGTGCTATTCCTGAGAGTATAGAAAATTTGCAATATGTGTTTCAAATTAAGCTAAGCAACAATCGGCTTTCCGGACGCTTACCCGAAGGACTCGGAAAATTACCTCGACTAACCGCCATATTTTTGGGTAACAATCAATTAGAAGGTGAGTTACCCGCAAATTTTGCCGGAGAGGGAAACAAGGCTTTGGGTTATGTGGATGTACACAACAATAATCTGACGGGTTCGCTACCCAAGCCCATGAAGCATCATCGCTATTACGATAGCCCTTACGTAAAGGATTGGCACACAATGAGTAGCTATGTAGAGTATTACGCCGAGGGAAACAGGTTTAGTGGCACTTTGCAAGCAGAATATCTGCCGGATAAAAAGCGTTGGCATATTTACGTGCCTCAACAAGCGGGATATGGTTTTGATAACCTATCGGATGAAGATGCCGAAAAATATCGCCCCAAAGTAACTGCCACCGACTTGATTCATATACCTACCGACGTGGATTGATGTGGGGAAAATACCTCCTTGCATTGCAAGTTGCTACAGCAAGGAGGTGTTTTTCAGCATACTTACGATAAAGTAATACAATGAGCGAGATTAAAAACATTTTTATTTGCTGTTGCCTTACCGTGTTTGCATTAGTGGCTTGTGATGGCGACAACTCTTCTGAAAAGGACACTCCGG
>JBHBVA010000003.1:0-4472 GCA_041793355.1 Bacteroidota bacterium
ATTTATACTCTTCAGCCCCAAACAATGCGAGAAAGCATACATTCCGATACTTGTAACCGAGTTGGGAATATTTACACCGGTCAAGTTCGAACAACGCGAAAAAGCAGAGTTGCCAATACTTCTAACCGAGTTTGATATATTGATGCTTGTCAAACCCGAACAACCGTAGAATGCCTCGTCTCCGATACTTTTTACGTGATTGGGGATGACAAACTCCCCCGTTTTCCCGGTAGGGAAAGCATATAGTATGGTTTTATCCTTGCTGTATAACACTCCGTTCTGTGAGGCATAAGAGGGATTGGCTGCATCCACGTTTATACTTGTCAGTTTTGAGGAGTAACCAAATGCGTGGTTACCGATGCTTGTAACAGAATTAGGGATATTTATATTTGTCAGATTCGAACAGCCATAGAATGCCTGTCTTTTGATACTTGTAACGGAATTGGGAATATTTACACTCGTAAGGCTTGAGCAACCTGAAAATGTGAGCTTTTCGATACTTGTAACAGAATTGGGGATGCTGACACTTGTCAGCCCTGAACAATGTGAGAAAGCATACATTCCGATACTTGTAACCGAGCCGGGGACACTTACACTCGTCAAACCCGAACAACGCGAGAAAGCGTATTCTCCGATGCTTGTAACGGAATTGGGAATGTTTATACTGGTCAGCCCCGAACATTCATAAAATGCCTCGTTTGCGATGCTTGTAATGGTGTAGGTTTTGCCCTCTATTTCCACCGTTTGGGGAATGATGATGTTGCCCGTAGGTCTATTCGCTTCATTATAACGCTGGAAGCTCGACAGTTCCGGTACCACGCTTGCGGTGTTTTCGCCTGTGATTTTGTAGTAGAGTTGCCCCACTTTGGTCTGCCCCAGCACGATACCCGACAGCACCGTAAGGGCGATAATGGTAGTAAACGTTGTTTTCATAACTTAAAATTACATTAAAAGGTGATTAAAATGTTTTCTTACTTTTAGCCCATTGCCCCCTCGTAGCAGAGAGTATTTTACAAATCCCCGAACGCTTACCCAAGAGGAAACAGCTTTCGGGAAAATCCCGATGCGTCACCCAAACGGAAACAGCTTTCGGGAAAACCCCGATGCGTCACCCGAACGGAAACAGCTTTCGGGAAAATCCCGATACGTCACCCGAACGGAAACAGCTTTCGGGAAAATCCCCGAACGCTTACCCAAGAGAAAACAGCTTTCGGGAAAATCCCGATGCGTCACCCAAAACAGAGGGAAAGCACTCCCACCTACTGCCCCCCTAAAAGGGATAGCCAACGGCAATGTGCCACGCTGTGTTTTGAGCCAGCTTGTGGGGATACATTACCTGCCATTTGGTACGTCCCGTGCCTTCGGCGGGGTCGTAAAGTTTCCATCCGCAGTCGAGGCGGATAAGCACAAAGTCGAAATCGAACCGCACACCCAAGCCCCACCCTGCGGCTATCTGCTTGTAAAACTTTTGGAAGCGGAACACACCATCGTTGTTGCCGCTGTAATTTCGCACCGTCCACACATTGCCCGCATCCAAAAAGGCGGCAAGCTCCAGCTTCCAAAACACCTTGCTGCGGTACTCCACGTTGGCATCCAAGCGGATGTCGCCGGCATGATTAAAGAAGTTGGCATTTGCATCGTAGTAGTCTCCGGGACCCAATTCCCGCACGTTCCAAGCACGCACACTGCTTGCTCCGCCCGAAAAAAAACGCTTCTGAATGGGGGCAAACACCGAGTTGCCATAAGGCACCACAATGCCGCCACCAAGCCTCCAGGCTACGCTGTTTTTTCGGTCGAGGAAGATGGTGTTGCTATAATCGGCATTCGCCTTGGCATATTGGGCAAAATAGGTGCCAAACACCTTGCGGCTACCCAACGTGTCGGGAGCAATGTTGAGCAAACGCGAGGCCAACGCCAACGAGTTGCCACCGGTTTCTACCGCTCCGCGAAAGCTGTGTATGGGGCGGTTGCTTTTTTTCAGGGGATTGAAGTTGCTATGCGTGTAGCTGTAACCGATGCTGGCTATAAACTGGTCGCGAAAGCTGTAAATCTGGGTGTATTGCGGCAGCGATTGAAAAAAACTACCCGAAAGGTAAGGAAAGTGTACATAGCTGAGCTCCAACAAATCCAAGGTTTGTTTCGACAACGGATTTCGTTGGTTTTGCCAAATGTATTTAATCCCGGCCGACAGGATGGTACGCTCGTAGTAGTTGGGATAACTCTGGTAAGTGTAGCTTGTGGCAATCTGGGTAGAGGCATTCGACCGCCGTTTGAAGTCTTTCGACAAAAAAGGCATCAACAGGCGGGGAAAAGTGAGCGACATTTCGGCTCCTATTTCGTAGTTGTTGTCACGCAAGGCATACGAGTTGGACGAAATGGCATCGAAAGCTCCGTGCAGCTTCAAGTTGTAGGTTTCGGCACCCTTAAACACGTTGCGGTGCCGATAAGTGAGGCTGGTGGCAACCCCAAAATAGCCCGTAGTGTTTGTCCCCTCCACCTCGGCAATGAAGCCCTGCCTTTTATCGGGGTAACAGGTGATTACGCAATGCAGTTCGGGCTTATCCTCGTCGTTGTCGGCAAAAAAGCGGATGTTGATGTTCCTCAAAATAGCCAAACGAGCCAACGAGTTGTAGGTCATATCCACCCGTTTGTCGTCGTACTCCATTTGCGGACGCAGATGCACGGCTTCCATCAAAACAGAGGGCTGCAAATAGCGTCCCATCTCGCCCCAAAAGATGCTGCAATGCTCGTAGCCGGTGCTATCCATAGGTGCATACTCCGACAGGATGCCATCCCGCAGGGGGTCGTAATCCATATAAATACGCAAGCTCTTGATGGTGTAGCGGCGATGCTTCCGCTCCTCCACCGGCATCCCCGAACGGCGAACGGCAAACGGATAAAATACCATCTGCAGATGCACCTGATGGTTGCCATCGGTGAGAGTGTCCGCCACAAAGCCAACGTATTCTTTATTGAACGAGTAGTAACCATTCTGACGGAAGAGTTCCACCACACGCTGCCGTTCTTCATCTAGCACATTCAGGTCGAAAAGCATTCCGGGCTTCACCAAAGTGCCCTGCATCAGCGTTTGCCGACCGATAGCTTGCTCCTGCCCGGCACGCATTCCGCTCCTCTGCTCGCCTAAATGTTCAAACAGACTGTCGGGCGAATGGATGTCGTAGTTCGTTACCACGTAAGGGGTGTCGGGCTGTATCACATACTTCACCTCCACCTTTCGGTTTGCCTTTTTTACGTCCGTTTGCACTTGGGCGTTGATGTAGCCCTTGTTTACAAACACGCGTTGCAACTCCTGCTCGGTGCGAATCACCTGTGCGGAGTCGAACAGCACGGGCGGCTCGCCTATGCTTTTGAGCCAACGGTTGTAAAAGCGTCCGCTATCCCGCCCCGAAAGACTGTAAAGCCCCAGCGGCAATTTATAAAGGGCAAACGTTTTGTAATTGGGGTTTTGCTTGACGTATGGCGACAAGTCCAAACTACTGATTCCCTTTACGTCGGAGTGAATATTCACCTTATCCAACAAATATTCGCCTTCGGGAACGTACTTGGTAGGGCTGCACGACAGCATTGCCCACACAACCACCAACAGTGCAAAGCCACACTTCGCACCCAATTTCGCCATCCGGTATTTCCGCTTTTCTGCGGTTTTCGTTACAATCAATGTAGTAAAATATAATAGCTTATAACACAAACAGATTATTGAAGACTATTGCACAACAACAAGCTGCACTTGTCCGTTTGGGAGAGCCCGTGAAGGCGGTCTTCTATTGGGGCAGATAGATAGGTGCCACCACAGCCGAGATGCTTGCACCTCCCACCCGCTCGATGGTGGATATATCTGCCGTAACCACCTCGTTACGGGCAGCGAGCAATATCCGTTGCTCTTCGGAAAGGCTCTGCCAGGCACCGTCCGAAATCAACAGGAAGGCATCGCCCTTGTCGGTCTGCAACTGTACGGCACTTGTCGCAAAGCGTTGTGCTTGCTCCGTCGTAACTTCTACCAAAGTTTCCACCATTTGCAACAAGGTATTTTTCAGGGCTTCTCTATCCTGCCCGGCTATCATCTCCCAGCAAACAACGGCATATCCGTCCGCCAACATAAGCAGCTGATTGGTAGGCACGTTGCCTTCCACCACAGAAAATGCTACCGGCTTGTAACCCGTTTTGGCACAAAAATCTGCCAGAACCTCTCTGTCTGCCATTTGCGAAACAGCACAAAATGCTGTTCGGGAAGCGTGATGCAATACCAGACTTTCGGTTCCGTACAGAAACTTGCCCTCGTTTTCCCAAGTGGAAATATCCACTATATCGTAAATGGGAAAACCATTGTCCACCACAATATTCAAGATATTTCCCCTGCGTTCGGGTTTTCTGTTTTGTGCCGCTATGGGAAAAGCCACGATGCGTGAGTCGGGCTGAAAAGAAATCCAACTGCTCGCAAACACCGAACTGGG
>JBHBVA010000004.1:0-2731 GCA_041793355.1 Bacteroidota bacterium
AAAGATGTTTGGGGACTATTTTTCCAACATCGCTTTGATGGCAGGAATAAGCGTGTCAATATCTCCTGCCCCTACTGTTAATACAAAATATCTATTTTTTGGGTATCGGAGGTATCGGCATGAGTAATTTGGTGCGGTACTTTCTTGCCAAAGGGAAAAATGTGGCAGGTTACGACCGTACCCAAACCACTCTTACCGAGCAGCTTACGACAGAAGGGGCTTGCATTCATTATCACGACAGTGTGGATGCCATTCCTCCTGCATTTACTCAAAGCGAAGCCACATTGGTGGTGTACACGCCGGCTATTCCTGCCAATCATAGCGAAATGGAATATTTCCGAGCCAATGGCTTCCGCATACTGAAAAGAGCCCAGATATTGGGAGAGATTACCAAAAACAGTCGGGCGATTTGTTGTGCCGGTACGCACGGAAAAACTACCACTTCCGGTATGACGGCACATATACTGAAACAGTCGCACTTGGATTGCAATGCCTTTTTGGGCGGAATTTTGAAAAATTACGACAGTAATTTGCTACTCTCCGAAAAAAGCGACCTGACGGTGATAGAAGCCGACGAATACGACCGCTCTTTCCATTGGTTGCACCCTTATATGGCTCTGATTTCCAGTGCCGACCCCGACCATCTGGATATTTACGGAACCGAACAGGAGTATCTGAAAAGTTTTGAACATTTCACGGCCCTCATTTCGCCCGATGGAGCATTGGTGATGCGGAAAGGCTTGCCCATCCGTCTGCAAGTTGCCGATGGGGTACGTGTATATACATATAGCGAAAACGAGGGCGACTTTCACGCACGCAACATCCGCATTGGCGGTGGCACTATCGTGTTCGACTTTGTTACCCCCGATGCCGTAGTGGAAAATATCGAATTGGGCGTACCGGTGAAAATCAACATCGAAAACAGTGTCGGGTCTATGGCTTTGGCCTGGCTTTGCGGTGCTACCGCCGACGAACTTCGTTCGGCAATGGCAACTTTTTCCGGTGCAAAACGCAGGTTCGACTTTCATCTGAAAACCGACAACGTGGTATTAGTGGACGACTATGCTCACCATCCGCAGGAGCTGACTGCCAGTATATCCTCCGTAAAGGCATTGTATCCGCACCGTAAACTTACGGCGGTGTTTCAGCCACACCTTTTCAGCCGCACACGCGACTTTGCGGACGACTTTGCCCGCAGCTTGGAGCAAGTGGACGAGCTGATTTTGCTCGACATCTATCCTGCTCGTGAGCAGCCTATCGAGGGGGTTACCTCGCAGATGCTGTTCGATAAAATTGCATTGCCCAATAAAACGCTTTGCACCAAAAACGAACTTCTGAATGAGCTGAAAACAAGAGAAATAGATGTGCTATTAACCGTAGGGGCAGGAGATATTGACACGCTTATTCCTGCCATCAAAGCGATGTTGGAAAAATAGTCCCCAAACATCTTTCAGGGTGAAGTAGCCCGTACATCAAACAAACGTTAAAATACTGTTAAACGTCAGGTCAAATTTGGCCCGACGTTTTTTTTTTTTTGCTTTGCACGCCGTTTCTAAAAAAGCTCCCCCTGCGGGGAAATTCCGTCTCTCCTTTATATAGGAATAGGACAAGCAAGATAGTACGGCACAAACGAGTTAATTCACAGTAGTTCAAATTTTTAGTGCAAATTATGTATGTAAAGCAAACAAAAGAAAACTACGTTTTGCCGGAAGCTCAAAAGGCTGAAACAAGGATGACACACAGCCTGCTAAGCACGTTGTCCTATCCCGGAACCGTCAATGCAAACTTCGGGAATTTCGATAGTGACGGAGAATGGGGCAACAACGTAGGAGCAAACTTCGGTGGCTTCGACACTGAAGAAACGTGGGGAGTACCCGACCAAATGGGGGCAGGCTTCAGCAACTTCGACGGTGAGCAGGAGTGGCAGTAAAACACAAACTCATCGCATTTTTTTTAACTAATCAACAAAAAAGAAAGAAAGAAAACAATGAAAATCAAAAACTTATGGGCAACAGCAGTTGCCATATTCGCATTGGCATCCTGCGGAAGCGAGCCGGAAAATGTGAGTACACCTCAAACAGAGCAAGCCACAAAACAGGTGTATACAAACCTGACAATGAGCCAAAACGACGGCGATTTGCGTGTGCTTTTCGACGTGCCCGACACAGAATCGGGAGCCATTTCAGGTCTGTATTTGGCCGATGGCAAAGACCTGAACATCCGCGTAGCCGTAAAACAGGGAGACAACGGAACACCCGTGCTTCAAGACTTGGTATTTACCCGCACAAGCAAAAACACGGCAACCTACTCCGGGCAAATTACCGTGCCTAACGGCGAGGGAGACTACAAAATAGGGGCTGTATTGCTGAGTGAAGTGGGAGGAAAAACATTTGCCACTGCTCCCACTGACCAGCCATTCCTCTTAAGTACTACCGCCAGTACCACACTGGCAACGGCAAACGCAAGCTCGCAAATTGACGTGAATGTGCCTTATGTAGCCAACTGGGTAAACACCTCGCTAAACAGCACGGGAACAGTGTTGGAAACCACTACTCTCAACTTCAAACCGCAGGGTACGTTGCTGCGATTACGATTCAAAAACAATACATCCGAACAGAAAAAAGTAAGGGATGTAACATTCACGAACTCGCGTTTTTCTCACGATATAATTATCAATTTCGAGGAAACAACACTCCGGGTAAATCCATACGGAAGATTAAGCCTCACTCTA
>JBHBVA010000005.1:0-8090 GCA_041793355.1 Bacteroidota bacterium
GCTTACGGGACGACCCTGGCCTAAGTTCGACGAAGCCCTGATTGAAGGCAAAGAGCTGATAGGTGTACTCACCGACAACAAGCTGCATACCCCTGCCAGCATCGCCCAACGGATGTTGGACTATGGTTACGACAACTATCGGATGCACATAGGCGAGCTGTTGGGCAACGACGAGTGCGAACGCACTTCCACTTGGGACATTGCCGAAGTGGTGAACAAGGAATTTCAGTTTCCGAACAATCTGATATTGGAGCGTATCCGCAAACGTCCCCGTCCGTTGGGTATCCCCGAAGGGGAGTTTCATCTGCTCAACGGACGTGCCAAAATGATAACCAAAATGCCCATCCGCTTGCTGTCGCTGTCGGTAATGGACTTGCGTAGCAAACACACGATGTGGGATGTAGGCTTCTGTACGGGGTCGGTAAGCGTAGAAGCCAAAATGCAGTTTCCGCACTTGCAGATATATGCGTTCGAAATTCGTCAGGAGGGGCACGAGCTTATGCCTGCCAATTGCAAAAAGTTCGGCACGCCGGGCATCGAGTTTTTCATAGGCGATTTTTTGGAACAAGACCTCATAGACATTCCCGCTCCCGAAGCCGTTTTCATTGGCGGACACGGGGGAAAGTTGGTGCCAATGGTGGAAAAAATTTGCCAAAAGTTGGCAGTGGGCGGGGTCATTGTTTTCAACTCCGTTTCGCCCGAAAGCAGAGCAATGTTCCTCGAAGCGGTGGAACGTTGCCCTCTGACTTTGGAACACGATATGCACATCAAGCTGGACGACTTCAACCCCATTGATGTAATGATGGCAAGAAAAGGGTAAACTACCACACAGGCAGAAATATGAACTACATCGGCTCGAAACATACCCTGCTACCCTTTTTGGAAGAGTGTGTAGCGGAAGTTGTGGGTGAGGACAAAGCACTCACTTTCTGCGATTTGTTTGCAGGAACGGGGATTGTGGGGCGACACTTCAAGAAGAAAGGATACTGCGTAACAGCCAACGATTGGCAATACTACAGCTTTGTGCTGAACAAACACTATATCGAAAACGGAAGCCCGCTACTATTCGGCGGACTTGTTGCCGATATTCCCGAACTTTTGAATTGTTCCGATGACGAAAAAGCCGGGTTAGTTTGCCGATATTTGGATGAGGTGCCTCCCTTAAAGGGATTTATATACCACAATTACAGCACCAACGGACGACTTTATTTTACGGAAAAGAATGCTGCCAAATGCGATGCCGTACGCACGCAAATAGAACAGTGGATGAGCCGGAAAAAAATTACCTGTGGCGAGTATTACTTTTTGCTGACAACGCTCATCGAAAACATCGACAGGGTAGCAAACACGGCATCGGTGTATGGGGCTTTTCTGAAAAAGATAAAGAAAACAGCGGAGCAACCTCTGCAAATGCGTCCGGCTGAAGTCATTTGTTCGCCATTGCAACATAAAGTTACAACCCAAGATGCCAACGCCATAGTGTCGCAAATACAAACGGATGTGTTGTATCTCGACCCTCCGTATAATGCCCGACAGTATGCGGCAAATTATCATCTATTGGAAACCATTGCCCGGTACGACAATCCCGCTATTACGGGGAAAACCGGAATGAGGAATTACAATGGGCAAAAATCGTTGTACTGTTCAAAAAAAAACGTTGTTCACGCTTTCGAAGAGCTGATAGCCGGAGCAAATGCAAAGTACATCTTATTGAGCTACAACAACGAGGGGCTGATGAGTTTTAACGAAATTCGCCAAATAATGAGCAAACGGGGTGAGTACGGCTTTTTTGAACGGGAGTATAATCGCTTCAAGGCAGACAAAGCATCGGAAACTCGTAACATTAAAGCATCGTCCACTACGGAATACTTACATTTTGTAAAGGTCAGATAATTCATTTTCTATCTCGGACGGAGCTTCCCCAAGATAGGACGAAGTTTCCCCAAGATAGGACGAAGCTTCCCCAAGATAGGACGAGGCTTCCCCAAGATAGGACGGAGCATGTCCAAGATAGGACGAGGCTTCCCCAAGATAGGACGAAGCTTCCCCAAAATAGGACGGAGCATGTCCGAGATAGGACGGAGCATGTCCAAGATAGGACGAGGCTTCCCCAAGATAGGACGGAGCATGTCCGAGATAAAAAGTAACAATTGCATCAACATTAGAATTTTTAATATAGAGATGAAATACGCAATAATAGTAACCACCTCTGCCGGAATGCAGGTGGCAGAAGTTATCCGAAAGGATTTGCAGGATGCAACCATCCTCACCGGAAAGGTGGCAGAAGTGGCTGCCGAAGTGTTTACCCAAGCCGAAGCCATAATTTTTGTGGGGGCAATGGGCATTTGCGTGCGAAGCATAGCACCGCTAATAGCCGACAAACACAGCGACCCCGCCGTGGTGAACGTAGATAGCACTGGCAAATTTGTGGTATCGGTGGTGTCGGGACACGTAGGGGGTGCCAACGACCTAACCAACCGCATTGCACACGTGCTGGGAGCAACGGCAGTGGTTACCACACAGAGCGACAACACCAATCTGTGGGCTTTAGACACTTTGGCATCGAAGTATGGCTGGCACTGTCCGTCGCACGCAGATATGAATGCCCAAATTTTTCCGTTCGTGAACAAAGAGCCGGTGGCACTTTTGCTGGACGTGAAAGACGATGGCACAAGCTATTTGGAGCGAACCAAGCCTGCTCACGTAGATGTGTACTACCAATTTTCGGATATTCCGCAGGAGCGATACAAACTTATTATCATCGTTAGTCCGTTTTTGTATCCTGAGGCTGAAACGCTCGTTTTGTACTATCACCCCAAAGTGTTGCACTTGGGTGTGGGATGCCGTCGCCAATGCAACCCCGAAGGTATCCCGGCTTATATCCTGTCGCAACTGCAAAACAAGCATATCGCCCCCCAATCCATTGCAGACATCTCCACCATAGACCTCAAAAAGGACGAACCGTTGTTGCCCAAGCTTCAAACAGCATTGGGCAACGTACCGGTAAACATCTACACGGCCAACGACTTGAAGGACGTGGAAGTGGCAAATCCGTCGGAAAAAGTGGCAGAGGTTACCACCGTATATGGCGTAAGCGAAAGCACCTCCATACTGAGTGCCGGGCATGGTTTGTTGGTACTCGAAAAGCAAAAAGGCAAGCTTAGCGAGGGCAACGACTTTACGTTTGCCGTAGCCCTAAACCGAAAGGCCTTGCGGGGCGGACACATCGAAATTGTGGGAGCCGGTCCCGGCGACCCCGACCTGATTTCGGTACGTGGCCGTCGCTTTTTGGAAGTTGCCGACCTTGTGCTGTATGCAGGTAGCCTTGTACCCATCGAACTGACCCACTGTTGCAAGCCCGAAGCAGTAGTTCGCAGTTCGGCAGCAATGGACTTGGAAGAGCAGTTTGCCCTGATGAAAGAATTTTACGACCAAGGCAAATTAGTGGTGCGTTTGCACACGGGCGACCCCTGCATCTACGGAGCTATTCAAGAGCAGATGGCATATTTCGACCAATACAATATGTCGTACCACATTACGCCCGGCATTTCGTCGTTTTTGGCTGCGGCAGCAGCCTTGCGTTCGCAGTTCACCATCCCCGAAAAAGTGCAAACCATCATCCTTACACGAGGCGAAGGACGTACCCCGATGCCCGAAAAAGAGCAATTGCACCTTTTGGCTCGCTCGCAAAGCACAATGTGCATATTTTTGAGTGCAAGCGTAGTAGAAGATGTACAGCAACAACTTTTGCAACATTATCCGCCCACAACACCCGTAGCCGCCTGCTACAAACTTACGTGGAAGGACGAGCGGATATTTCGCGGACAATTGAAAGACTTGGTGCAGATAGTGAAAGGCAATAACCTCACACTCACCACTATGATAGTGGTAGGCGATGCCATCGACAACAGGCACGGACTCTCGCGACTGTATGCCAACGAGTTTAAGCATTTGTTCAGAAAGTAAAGCATTCTCGCACCACACGTACAAATCCCCGACAGCGATATGAAAAAACAAACCATTTTGATAGATATGGATGGAGTGTTGGCCGATGTGTATGCCCACTTCATCCGCTTGGAACGAGAACTTTACGGGCTGAATATCAACCTTGCCGACCTAAACGGCATCCCCGAAAGCGAAGCCACTCCGCACTATCACCGGCTGGTTCACAGCGAGGGCTTTTTCCGCAATGTTCCACCCATCGGAGGCAGCGTCGAAGCCGTGCGGATGCTGAACGAGCAACACCGGGTTTTCATCGTATCGGCAGCCACCGAGTTTCCCCGCAGCCTACCGGAAAAGCACCACTGGCTAAACGAACATTTCCCTTTCATATCGTGGCAACAGATGATTTTTTGTGGCGACAAAAGTGTGGTCAAGGGCGATGTGATGATTGACGACTATTTCAAAAATCTGGACTTTTTTGCAGGCAGGCAAAAAATACTTTTCACCCAACCGCACAATGCCCAAATGGACAACAAAGATTGCATCAGGGTAAACGGTTGGGACGAGGTTTTGCAACTGCTTGCCACCCGATAAAACATTTGCAGAACCACAAAAAAACAGAACGGAGCAATGACAACAAAAAACAGCATATTCATAAAAGGTGCAAGGGTAAACAACCTTAAAAACATTGACGTGGAGATACCTCGCAACAAGTTTGTGGTAATTACGGGTTTGTCCGGGTCGGGCAAGTCGTCGCTGGCATTCGACACCCTTTATGCCGAAGGGCAACGGCGATATGTAGAGAGCCTATCGAGCTATGCCCGTCAGTTTTTGGGCAGGATGCACAAGCCCGAAGCAGACTACATCAAAGGCATTCCGCCCGCCATAGCCATCGAGCAAAAGGTGAACACTCGCAACCCACGCTCCACAGTGGGTACCTCTACCGAAATTTACGAATACTTGCGTTTGTTGTTTGCCCGCATAGGTAAAACCATCTCACCCGTTTCGGGGCAGGAGGTTCGCAAACACCAGGTAAGCGACATCGTAAGCCGGATGCAAAGCTATCCCGAAGGTACACGTTACGTGGTGCTTGCACCTCTGCTTTTGCGAAACGGACGAAGCACTCGCGAACAATTGGACATTCTGCACAAGGAGGGATTTTCGCGAGTAGAGGTAAAAGGCGAAATGCTGCGGATTGACGAGCTTTTGGCATCCGATGCAGCACCATCCGCCGACACCGTAAAGCTGGTTATCGACCGCTTGAGCGTAGGCACGGATAAGGCATCGGTGAGCCGCCTGTCGCAATCGGCCGAAACGGCTTTTTTTGAGGGCGAGGGCGAATGCACCGTCCGCTTTTATGGCGAAAAAGGGGAAGAGGAATTTGCATACAGCAAACGATTTGAAGCCGATGGTATGGAGTTTGAAGAACCCAACGACCTGATGTTCAGCTTCAACAGCCCTGCAGGAGCCTGCCCCCATTGTCAGGGCTTTGGCAAAGTGATAGGCATAGACGAAAACTTGGTTATCCCCGACAAGAACTTGTCCGTTTACGACTGGGCCGTGGTATGCTGGCGAGGCGAGAAAATGAGCGAATGGCTGTTCAACTTCATCGAAGCCTCTGCCCCTTACAGGTTTCCCATCCATCGCCCTTACATAGAACTCACCCAAAGCGAAAAAGACCTTTTATGGAATGGCAAGGACAACAAAGTGCAGGGTATCAACCACTTCTTTCAGATGTTGGAGGAAAACCAATACAAAATTCAATATCGGGTGATGCTGGCTCGCTATCGGGGCAAAACCACTTGTCCGCATTGCAAAGGCTCCAAACTAAAAGCCCAAGCCCTGTACGTTAAAGTTGGCGGAAAAGGCATCGACGAACTGGTGCAGATGCCCGTTACCGAGTTGCAAACGTTTTTTGGCAACCTCACCCTATCGCCCACCGATGCCGCCGTAGCCCAACGCTTGCTCACGGAGATACAAAACCGCATCCGCTTTTTGGTGAATGTGGGGCTGGGCTACCTCACCCTCAACCGCTTGTCCAACACCCTTTCGGGAGGCGAAAGCCAACGCATCAATCTGGCTACCTCGTTGGGGAGCAGCTTGGTGGGGTCGCTTTACATTTTAGACGAACCCAGCATCGGTCTGCACTCTCGCGACACCGATTTGCTCATCGCCGTGCTACGCGAGCTGCAAGCCTTAGGCAACACGGTAGTGGTAGTGGAGCACGACGAGGAAATCATACGGGCAGCCGACTACATCATCGACATAGGTCCCGAAGCCGGTCGCTTGGGTGGGCAAGTTATCTATCAAGGCGATATGCAGGGGCTGAAAAAAGGTACAGACAGCCACACCGTTCGTTATCTGAATGGCGAGGACCAGATTGCCATACCTCATCGCAGGGCGTGGAACAACTATATCGAGATAAAGGGAGCAACACACAACAACCTGAAAAACATCAATGTACGCTTCCCCTTGGGTGTAATGACAGTGGTTACGGGGGTAAGTGGTTCGGGGAAATCATCACTTGTGCGAGATGTATTGGTAAATGCACTGCTCCGCCACTTTGACGAAGCAAGCTCACAGCAGCCACAATTCAGCTCGCTGGGTGGCGACCTCCACCTTATCAAGGGCATCGAAACCGTGGACCAAAATCCTATCGGCCGCTCCACCCGCTCGAACCCCGTAACTTACATGAAGGCATACGACGAAATCCGCAAACTGTTTGCCGACCAACCATTGGCAAAGCAAATGCGGTTTACGCCCGCATTCTTCTCCTTCAACGTTGAGGGCGGGCGATGCGAAGAATGCAAAGGCGAGGGACAAATCACGGTGGAGATGCAATTTATGGCAGATATTACACTCACCTGCGAAGCCTGCAAGGGAAAACGCTTTAAGCAGGACACTTTGGATGTGCTCTACAAAGGCACAAACATCCACGATGTTTTGGAAATGACAATTGCACAAGCCATAGAGTTCTTTTCGCAAGGCAAAGGTGCAACCGAACGAAAAATAGTAAAACGCTTGCAACCACTGGCAGATGTAGGGTTGGGCTACATCAAACTGGGGCAATCGTCCTCCACGCTTTCGGGCGGAGAAAATCAGCGTGTGAAGCTGGCATACTATCTGGGCGAAGAAAAGTCGCACCCCACCCTATTTGTGTTCGACGAGCCTACTACGGGGTTGCACTTTCACGACATAAAAACATTGCTGGCAGCTTTTCAAGCACTTATAGAGCGAGGACATACCATCATCATCATCGAGCACAATATGGATGTTATCAAATGTGCCGACCACGTGATAGACATTGGTCCCAATGGTGGCGAGCAAGGAGGCAATATCGTGTGCGAAGGCACTCCCGAAATGGTAGCTCAATGCGAAACCTCTCATACAGGCAGATTTTTGAAAGAGAAATTGTAAAGCAGTCATTTTTGTATGCAACCGCTCACCATCATAGAACAGTATTACAACCCGCAAACATCTATCTACAAGATGCTTGTGTCCCATAGCAAGCAGGTGGCCGCCTTTGCCGAAAACATCGCACGGCAACATCCGCAGTTGGGCATCGACCGGCAATTTGTGTACGAAGCTGCAATGCTCCACGACATCGGCATTTACCTCACTCACGCTCCCGACATCCACTGCTATGGCACAGCCCCCTATCTGGCACACGGCTATTTGGGGGCAGAAATTTTGCTCCGCCACCACCTGCCCCGGCACGCTTTGGTGTGCGAACGCCACACCGGTACAGGGCTGAGCAAGCAAACCATCATTGAGCAAAACCTGCCACTTCCGCACCGCGATATGCTTCCGCAAAGCATTGAAGAACAGGTGATTTGCTTTGCAGACTGCTTCTTCTCGAAATCGAAAGTGAACGAGCAAAAAACTCCCGAACAGGTGCGAAACAGCTTCCGCAAATTTGGCGATGCCACTGTTCGGCAGTTCGATATTTGGTGCGAAATGTTTGGTGTTTAGAAAATTAGTATTACTTTTGTGGTGTCCTCTTGAGGGCTGTACAAGGGTTGGATCGAGATAACCGTACAGTTTGAAAGGGGATATTTTTTTGGGGAAATTCTTTGATCTATTCTTCCTACATATATCTGTTTGCCTATTCGCTCACCACACCCCTTGTATAGAAGACGAAAAACTAC
>JBHBVA010000006.1:0-4920 GCA_041793355.1 Bacteroidota bacterium
ACACCTCCGTAGGTCCAAAATATTGGATAGGACCGGGATATACATAAGCTGTTTGCACTGCCCATTCGGCACGACGCTCGGCAAAGTAACGGAAAGGAGCTCCGTCCAGTTTTACCAATGCTTTTTGAATCACAGGCTTCATTTCGCCGTGGCGACGCTCCATATTCATCATCATTGTGATGGGTACACCGCCGGCAATCCACTGTTCGGCTGGAGCCGTAGTATTGCGAACAGACGACATATAACCCGTTTTGCCCGATGCGATGAGTGCCGCAGCTGTGAATCCGAGTGAATAGCAATAGTCGGCATCGTAGTTAGATGGAGCTGCACAACGTCCTTCGTAACCAAAGAAGTGGACTTGAGGAGCAAATTTTCCGTTGTATTTGCCTGCGGCTTTCCACTCGGCCAATTTGTTGCCTACCATTTCTGCCAAAAGTTTTTCGGTTTCGATAAGCGATACTTGTACGTTTCCGTGAGGGTCGCGGTCGAGAGTCAATTGACGTGCCACACCTTCGGGCAAGCTCGCATATACGTCGGCATTGGTAGCTGTCAGGTGGTCGATGATATATTTGCGTTGTTCGGCACGAGGTACTGCATTGAACTCCTCCTGATGATGTGCCAAAAAGTCGTTGAGTTCGGCAATTAGTGCTTTGATGGCCGGAATAAATTCAATCAAACCTTCGGGTATAAGCACTGTTCCAAAGTTGTTACCAGCTTCGGCACGTTTGGCTACGGCCGATGCTATTTCTGTTACAACATCGTCCAACGACAATTTTTTTGCTTCGATTTCTTCCGAAATCAAGCACACGTTAGGCTGAGTTTGAAGGGCACATTCCAAAGCAATATGCGATGCCGAACGTCCCATCAATTTGATGAAGTGCCAATATTTGCGAGCAGAGTTACAATCGCGTTGTATGTTGCCGATAACTTCGGAATATACTTTACAAGCAGTGTCGAACCCAAATGATGTTTCAATCATTTCGTTTTTCAAGTCGCCATCAATTGTTTTGGGGCAACCAATCACCTGTACACCGGCATTGATGGATTTGTAATATTCTGCCAACACGCAGGCATTTGTGTTTGAGTCGTCGCCTCCGATGATAACCAACGCTTTGATGTCGAGCTTTTTCAGAATTTCCAAGCCCTTGTCAAATTGTTCGGTTTTTTCCAATTTGGTACGTCCCGAACCGATGATGTCAAATCCGCCGGTATTGCGATATTCATCGATGATGGCATCAGTCAGTTCGATGTATTGGTGGTCAACCAATCCGCCAGGTCCCATCAAGAAACCATAAAGTTTGCTGGCGGCATTCAATTTTTTTACCCCGTCAAAGATACCGGCAATCACGTTGTGTCCGCCCGGTGCTTGTCCGCCCGAAAGTATAACTCCCACATTTATAGGAGCATATTCTGTGGCTGAGGCCGCTTCTACAAACTTCAATACGGGCATACCGTAGGTGTTGGGGAATAGTTTTTTTACTTCCTCTTGGTCTGCAACCGATTGTGTTGCAGCACCTTCTTCTACTTGGATGTTGCCATACAATGCTTTGGGCATTTTGGGCTGATAAGCTGCCCGAGCTAATTGCAATGCACTTTTTTTCATTGACTTTTTTGTTTTATAAATGTGATATTTTACTTTTCAGCTTTTGCTGCTACTTTTTTCGTTGTGGTTTTGCGGGCAGATGTAGCCTTCTTTGTTGAGGTTTGGGCATCTGTTGAGGTTGATTTCTTACGAGTTTTTTTCTCGGAAGATGTTGCCGTAGCCTCAATAATTGCTTTCACTTCGCTGTAAGTGAGCGATGCGGCATCTACATCTTTGGGTATTTTGTAATTTTGCTTCTGATATGCAATGTATGCTCCCCACCGGCCATTTAGTATTTGCAAATCAGCCTCTTCGGCAAAATCTTTGATAAGACGTTCGCTATCTTTTTTGCGTTTGTCTAATATGAGTGTTATCGCCTCGTCGCTGCTGATGGTGTAGGGGTCTAATCCTTTGGGAATGGATACGAATTGCGAGTTGTGCCGGATGTACGGACCAAATCGCCCTACTGCCACAGTCATTACTTTGCCCTCAAAGTCGCCTAAGGTGCGTGGCAAATCGAACAGTTTGAGTGCATCCTCCAACGTTATGGTGGCAATCGATTGTTCCTTTTGCAGGCTGGCAAATTGAGGTTTTTCGCTCTCGTCTTGCATCCCTATTTGCACCATCGGCCCGTAACGTCCAATCTTCACCGATACGGTTCGTCCCGTTCGAGGGTCGGTTCCGAGTATGCGTTCGCCCACTTTGTGTTCGGTTTGCACGTGCATCACCTCGTCCACTACGGGGTGAAACAGCTTATAAAACTCGTCTATAACCTTTGTCCACAGCTCTTTACCCTCTGCCACATTATCAAACTGGTTTTCGAGGGTGGCGGTGAAGTTGTAGTTCATTATATCGGGAAAGTGTTGTACCAAAAAGTCGTTTACAACCTCGCCCATATCCGTTGGGAAGAGTTTATTTTTGTCTGCTCCCGTAATTTCGGTATGTATTTTGTCCTCTATTTTCCCTTTTTTGAGCGAAATTTGGTTGTAGTTGCGTTCCGTGCCTTCCACCGATTTTTTCTCCACATACTCACGGTTTTGTATGGTGGATATGGTGGGTGCGTACGTAGATGGGCGACCGATGCCCAACTCTTCCATCTTCTTTACCAAAGATGCCTCAGTGTAACGAGCTGGACGTTGCGAGAAACGTTCGGTTGCAGTGGCTTCTTCCAACAGCAACGGTTCGTTCGCCGACAACGGAGGTAGCAAATCTGTGTCTTGTTCGGTAGCTTCATCGTCGGAACTTTCCATATACAAGCGAAGAAACCCATCGAATTTTACAATTTCGCCAACGGCAACAAACCGCTTTTCGCTTCCGGCGATGGCAATGGTTGCAGTGGTTTTTTCAAGCTCGGCATCAGCCATTTGTGATGCGATGGTTCGTTTCCAGATGAGTTCGTACAACTTTTTCTCTTGTGCGGTGCTGCCGGCTGTGTGGGCTGACATATACGTGGGGCGAATTGCCTCGTGAGCCTCTTGAGCCCCTTTGCTTTTGGTTGCATAGTTGCGAACTTTGGAATACTGTTCTCCATAGCTTTCCGTTACCTCTTTTTTTGCCGTGTTCAGGGCTAAGGACGAGAGGTTTACCGAGTCGGTACGCATATAGGTGATTTGCCCTGCCTCGTAAAGGCTTTGTGCCACACGCATAGTTTGCGAAACGGAGAATCCAAGCTTGCGGGCAGCCTCTTGTTGTAAGGTGGAGGTGGTAAACGGAGCAGCCGGCGAACGCTTGGCCGGTTTGGTTACTACGCTTTCGATGCTGAAAGTTGCATCTTTTAGCGTTTCTATCAACGATATTGCTTCCTGCTTGGTTTGCAGACGTTCGCTCAGTTCGGCTTTGAATCGGTATTTGTTTTTGCCCGTTTGCGTGGTAAAGATGCCCACCACCCGATAGGCCGCTTCGCCGGAGAAATTGCGAATTTCGCGTTCGCGTTCCACTATCAGCCTTACCGCAACGGATTGCACTCGCCCGGCCGAGAGCGACGGTTTCACTTTTTTCCACAACACGGGCGAAAGCTCAAAACCCACAATACGGTCGAGTACACGTCGTG
The DNA here is from genome assembly GCA_041793355.1 of Bacteroidota bacterium. Classification (GTDB taxonomy): domain Bacteria; phylum Bacteroidota; class Bacteroidia; order Bacteroidales; family Dysgonomonadaceae; genus UBA1309. Next base: position 3,633 of record JBHBVA010000006.1, read on the forward strand.
CCTGTTGTGCATCCACCAGGTCTTTGTCGATGTTGCGAGGATTGGCAATGGCGTGTAGAATGGCCTCTTTGGTAATCTCGTGAAAGGCAATGCGTTTGGTACGTTCGGTTGTAAGCCCCAAAGTTTCGAACAGATGCCACGAAATGGCCTCTCCTTCGCGGTCTTCATCGGAAGCCAGCCATACCATTTCGGCTGTTTTGGCTGCCTTTTTCAGGTCGGCAACCAGCTTTTTCTTGTCGTCCGAAATTTCATATTCGGGAGCATAGCCGTGTTGTAAATCAATACCTAAGCCCTTCTTTTTCAGGTCACGGATATGTCCGTAGCTGGAAAGCACCTTGTAGTCTGCTCCCAAAAATTTTTCTATTGTTTTTGCCTTTGCAGGCGACTCTACAATAACGAGATTTTTTTGCATAACAACTTTTTGTTATCTGTTCGCAAGTGGCAATGCCGTGAACGTCAAACCTTTAAATTTGCGTGCAAAAGTAGTAATTTTCTTGTGAGTTTGCCTTATGCCGCACCATAAAAAAGCAAAGCATGAAGACCAAATGTGTATAAAACAACGAAAAGCGAACCTTTTGGGGCTTCGCTTTTGTTCGTATAGGGTTTGGTGGCGGAGAATTTATTGCTCCTGTTCCAGTTTTTCTACTTCAGCTTTCAGCCGTTCCGCCATACTTGGGCGAGGAGCTGATGCGGGTAACAACTGCCCATCTCGGTTCACCAACCTGTAGGTAGGGTAGCTTTTCACCCCTAAATAGTCCTCCACAGCCGATTGTTGCTTTTCGGGCAGATTGTAATGCACCACGTTGTCGCCTGTAAGGTTGTATTTTGCGATGCTTGTTTTCCACGATTCGTCCGACGACCGATTGCAAAGATACAGATACACAATGTCTTTGCCTTGCAGAGTTTTTTTCATTTGCGGCACCTGCTTCATCTCTTCGCGACAAGGGGCACACCACGTTCCCCACACATCCACATAGATGATTTTCCCCCGATAGGGAGCGATAATTGCATCGAATATGGCTTTGCCGTCCGTTAGTTTGGCAAGCGGACGAGGGTCGGCGGTAACTACGGTGGAAGCTCGTTGGCTGTAAGCTGAGATTTCATTGTTTTTAGCCTCAATAACGCTGTATAAATGGGGGAGCGTTATCTGTTTCTTCAGAAAATCCGTTACCGCTTGCGAAAGTGGTTCCGACGAGTTTTCGAACATCGAAAGCACAGTGTGTACCTTCATCATTTGCTTGGCAAAAGGTGCTATGCTGTCCGCATCGATGGCTTTTGCCAGCTTTTG
>JBHBVA010000007.1:0-5812 GCA_041793355.1 Bacteroidota bacterium
AATGCTACTTTTTTGATGCGAAAAATGGGTATAGTAGGAGTGTAAAATATTGATTTATAAAAGGATATATTGGAAAATGATTTTTTCGGAACAAAAAGTAAACGAAACTAAAACAAGGGGTGCCATTGAAGTGATTTGCGGCTCGATGTTTTCGGGCAAAACGGAAGAGTTGTTGCGACGGCTGAAACGGGCAAAATTTGCCAAGCAGGCAGTAGAAATATTCAAACCGGCAATCGACATCCGCTATTCGGAGGTGGAAGTGGTGTCGCACGACCAAAACTCCATTCTATCTACTCCCGTAGAGCATTCGAGCAATATTTTGCTTTTGGCATCTAATGTAAAGGTGGTGGGTATTGATGAAGCACAATTTTTTGACGATGGACTGGTAGATGTGTGTCAAAAACTTGCAGACCAAGGTATTAGGGTGATAGTGGCAGGATTGGATATGGATTATAAGCGGATGCCCTTCGGTCCTATGCCGGCACTTTGTGCCATTGCAGACGATGTGAGTAAGGTACATGCCATCTGCGTAGGTTGTGGTAGCCTTGCCAACTATTCGCACCGCTTGGTGGACAACGATAAGCAGGTGATGCTGGGTGAAGCTGAGGAATATCAGCCTTTGTGTCGCCTTTGTTACCAATCTCAAAAAAGTGGTAGCAATGAGTAACTTTTCGAGCTTTTTGATTTCGGCAACTGCCTCAGGTTCAGGTAAAACAACTCTGTCTTTGGGATTGATGAGGGCTTTGCATAAGCGAGGTTTGTTGGTGCAGCCTTTTAAGTGTGGGCCGGACTATATTGATACGAAATATCACGATTTGGCAGCAGGTAGTCCGTCTGTCAATTTAGATTTGTATCTGTCTTCAGAACAGCACGTTACGGATATTTTTGCGAAACATTCGCAAGGAAAAAACGTTTCCGTTATCGAGGGTGTGATGGGCTTGTTCGACGGGTATGACAAAATGCAGGGTAGCAGTGCCCAAATTGCGGCTTTGCTGGATGTGCCGGTGGTGCTGATTATCAATGCAAAGGCAATGGCCCATTCGGCGGCGGCTCTGTTGTACGGCTTCAAAAACTATTATCCCCAAGCGAGGGTGGTGGGAGCCATATTTAACTTTGTGAAAACCGAATCGCACTATCAACATTTGAAAGATGCGTGTATTGAAGTAGGTATCGAGCCATTAGGATATATCTCTCCTAATGAGGAAATTAGCATCCCTTCTCGCCACTTGGGGCTGACATTGGACAGCGATTTCTGTTTCGACGAATTTGCCGATAAAGTGGCAGAAAATATCGAGAAAAATGTAGATATAAATCGCCTGTTGGAACTAACTTCTCGTCCCGCATTTTATGGTTTCGGTGATGAGCAGTTTGGTTTGTCAGACAAGATAAAAATTTCGGTTGCATACGATGAGGCATTCAACTTCGTGTATCACGAAAATATTGAAGCTCTGAAGCGATTGGGTGAAGTGAGTTTTTTTAGTCCTATATCAGACAAATGTTTGCCAATCAGCGATTTCGTTTATCTTCCCGGAGGATATCCGGAATTGTATTTACCGGCTCTGAGCGACAATGAAACGATGCGAAAAAGTATTTTGGAATATGCCGAGCAGGGCGGAAAAATTCTTGCCGAATGTGGAGGAATGATGTACCTCTGCCAAAGTATAGCCGACAAAGAGGGTGTTTCGTTCCCGATGGTTGGTGTTTTTCGGCAACAAGCCACTATGGAGCAGATGAAATTGACGTTAGGTTATCGCAATTTTGAATATAATGGATTGAAAATCAGAGGACACGAGTTTCACTATTCGTACTTGGTGGATGGTGGATGTTCGCCATCGGAAGTACCGATTTTTAATGCTAAAGGAAGCGAAGTGAAAACCAAACTTTTTCGTTACAAAAATGTGATAGCCGGCTACACTCATATTTATTGGGCCGAGCAAGATATTCTAAAACTATTTGATTTTTAGACTTTTATGAAGATATATACAAGAGGTGGCGACAAGGGTAAAACCGGCATACACGGAGGCGAACGAGTGGACAAAGACAATATCCGCATTGAAGCCAATGGTTGCTTGGACGAGCTGAACTCGATGTTGGGGGTGGTGAGGGCATTTTTGCCCGAAAATGACGAACTACAAGCTGCTTTGTTTCGCATCCAAAAGGAGATGATGGTGGTGATGTCGCACGTGGCTACTCCGTCCGCCAAGCGGAATATCAACCCGAACATATTGCCAACGGATTTGGCTGAATTTTGCGAACAACAAATGGATGCTTTGACCGCTCGGATGACGGCAAGTACCCATTTTTTGCTACCGGGAGGGACATTGGCATCGTCGCATCTGCACTTGGCACGCACTTTGGCACGCCGTGCCGAACGTCGTTTGTGGACACTCCATCGTGAAGATGCCGTACCTGAAGAAATCTTGATTTTTGTCAATCGCCTGTCGGATTTGCTGTTTGTGATGGCACGTTTCGAGATGTATCGGCAGGGAACAGAGGAAGAACGTTGGCAAAACTTTTTGTACAAACGCAAGGGTGGGGCAAAATCCCCTTCGGATGGGTAGATATTCCTTTTACAACGCCGCCAAGTGAACAAAACGTCGCACGGGAACGTTTATGTTTTCGGAAGGCGAAAAAAGTATTTTTCTTCCCAAAAATGTATTGATAGTGTTATGAAGAAGGTTTTGGCTTTGATAGCGGTGTTGTCGGTTGGTTATGTGGCAACAGCGGCGAGTATAAATAAAAATAAAGTAAATAATAAAGTAAAAAAGGTTATGAAATTTGAACTACCAACATTGCCTTATGCTACAGACGCATTGGCTCCCGTGATAGGGAAAGAGACAGTGGAATTGCACTACGGGAAACACTACCAAACGTATTTGACCAACTTGAACAATTTGGTGGTGGGTACCAAGTTTGAGAATGCAGATTTGGAAACTATTGTGAAAGAAAGCGATGGAGCTATCTTCAACAATGCCGGTCAGGCGTTGAATCACTTCATCTACTTTTTGTCGTTTAGCCCCAATGGCGGTGGCGAGCCCACAGGCAAACTGGGTGAGGCTATCAAAGCTCAATTCGGTTCGTTCGACGACTTTAAGAAGGAATTTGAAACTGCCGGTGTGGGTGTATTCGGGTCAGGATGGGTATGGCTGTCGGCCGATGCAGACGGAAAATTGCACATTACGAAAGAGGCTAATGCCGGTAACCCCATCACAAAAGGCTTGAAACCATTGTTGGGCTTCGACGTGTGGGAACACGCTTATTATTTGGATTACCAAAACAAACGTGCTGACCACTTGAAGGAGTTGTGGAAAATCATCAACTGGAATGTGGTGTCTGAGAGATATTAACACATTGCTATAATTGTTTTTAATGAGTGGGAAAAAGCTTGTTTGCAGAATATGCAAATGAGCTTTTTCTTTGTATTTTTGTGCCGTTGTGAATATTCTTTTTTGCTTCCGATAAGTAGGAAACGAAAAGCAATAATAAATTGGAAACAAGATGTATATGGTGATGAAAAAAGAAATTGCAAGAGTGGCATACTTTTGCAGAATGTGCATTGTTTTGGCTGTTTGCGGTTTGGTTTGTGGTTGTGCCTCTTCATCTAAGGCATCGGCGGACAAAGCAGAGCATCTAAAGCTACCTCAAACGGTTGCCGGAAACAAATTTCTGCAACTTCTACTGTCTGATATTCAGGCACAAGGCAAATCTGCGGAGTTGAAACACTATGTGCCTTCTGCAATGGTTGCAGAAGTGTGTGCCGTTGAAAGTACTGCAAACGGCTATGTACTGGTCGGCAATCTGTTGGTTGATGATACGTTCGAAGCCGATGTTGTCCGTCAGGGCATCTCTGTTTCGCCTGTTTCGGCAAATATGTACACATACCGTTGCCAACTAACGAGCCTTCCGGCATTGTTGCAGATGCGTGGAGCGAAGCGGATAGAGTTGGCGGGGAAAGTGCAAAAACGTAAAATGCAAAAGATTTTAAAATAATAATTTAAATACAAAATGAAGCAGTTGTTATTGGCTGTGGCGTGTATGGTATCGCTTACGGCAGCAGGACAGAGTGTGGAGAATAAGCTTTCGCCTTACTCCAGAGCTTTTATAGAGATGAACAAGGCGAGCAAAGCATCAAAAAAGATTGGTTTGCGTTCGCTATCGGTTGTGGGTGCCGGCACAGCAGCCATTGTTCACTTGCAAGAGGCCGGCAACGAAGCCGGTTTGGTGGAGTTGGGTGTGCGGATAAACTCTCGCATTGGCCACTTAATTACGGCAACTATTCCTGTGGAGCAGTTGGAAAAAGTGGCAGCTTTGCCTTCTGTGAAGCGTGTGGAGGTTGCACGTCCGGTGAGTAAACGCATCAATCGGGCTCGTAAAGCCGGATTTGTGGAGCAGGTGCATCAAGGCATCGATTTGCCCAAAGGCTATTCGGGCAAAGATGTGGTAGTGGGTGTTGTGGATGGAGGCTTTCACTACGGACACGTAAACTTTTACGACAAAAAACGGCAAGCCTCACGGGTGAAACGTGTGTGGCATCAGGGCAAGGATGGAGCGGCACCTGCCGGATACACTTACGGAACGGAATATACCACTACTGAGGCCATATTGGCTGCCGGAACTGACTCGATAGAAGGTTCGCACGGCTCGCACGTGGCGGGTATTGCTGCCGGAGCAGATACTATAAACGGATTTCACGGAGTGGCTCCTGATGCTGAGCTTGTGCTGGTGAGTATGGGCGAAAATGAGGCCGCTATTTTGGACGGGGTGAGGTATGTTTTCGACTATGCTCAAAGTGTAGGCAAACCTGCGGTGGTAAATCTGAGTTTGGGCTCGCATATGGGGCCACACGATGGTACTTCTGCTTTCGACCAAGCGTGCGATGCCTTAGTGGGCGAAGGCAAACTTATTGTGGGGTCGGCCGGTAACGAGGGTGATGCAGGTATCCACATCCGCAAGACATTTGCGGCGGACACGCTGAAAACTTTTTTCGAGTTTGTGGATGATGCTGAAAAAATGGCGATGGCCGACCTCTGGGGCGAACCCAATAGGGACTTTAAGGTGGCTCTGGGCATTTATTCTATCAAGAACAGAAGAATGGTGTACACCACAAGTTTTTTAAGTGCATTGGGGGCATCAAAGCGTGCTTTTCCCAAAGGGAACGGATATGGAGGTGTGTTTACGGTAATAACGGATGTAAGTACGGCTACCAACAAGGCGAATATATTTGTAGTTGCCGAAATGGATTCGTTGAGCAATGATTATCGTTTGTGCTTGTTGTCCACAGCTCCCTCCGGAACGATAGATGCTTGGGCACACGATGGAATGGTGAACTTTACGAGTAACTTTATTTCGGGTTTCACCAATCCCGATTTTAGCTACTCGGTAGGCGAAATTGGAGGAACGGCTAATTCCATCATCTCCGTAGGGGCATACACCACCAATTTATCGTGGAAAACTCTTTCGAACCACACTGAAGACTTAGGTGCGTATTACTCGATGTCGGATATTGCTCCTTTCTCAAGTCAGGGGCCTACTGCCGACGGACGTGTGAAACCCGATATTACGGCTCCCGGAATGTTTATAGCTTCATCGTACAATAATTTGCCTGAAGATGTATCTTCCAGCGAGGACTTTTTGGTGAAAAAAGTGAGCTTTGGCGGAAAAGACCATTATTATGGTATGATGCAGGGTACATCTATGGCTTCTCCGTTTGTTGCGGGAGTGATGGCTACGTGGTTGGAAGCAAACCCCAAACTTACGGTGGAACAGGCCAAAGAGGTGCTGAAGAAAACGGCAATTGCCGATATTTATACAG
>JBHBVA010000008.1:0-7085 GCA_041793355.1 Bacteroidota bacterium
AGTTGAAACTCTCGCACATCTTCAGCCCCGCAATCTTGGCAATGGCATACGGCTCGTTTGTGTACTCCAAAGGTGATGTAAGCAGTGCATCTTCTGCCATCGGCTGCGGTGCATTTTTAGGGTAAATGCAGGTGCTACCCAAAAAAAGGAGCTTCTGCACACCGTGCCGAAAGCTTTCACCAATTACGTTATTCTGTATTTGTAAGTTGTTGTAAATGAAGTCGGCACGATACTTAAAGTTTGCCATAATACCGCCCACGTGAGCGGCGGCCAATACTACTGCCTCGGGCTTTTCGTCCTGGAAAAATTGGCGGACAGCCACCGCATCCATCAAGTCGAGTTCGGCGTGGGTGCGTCCTACCAAATTGTGATAGCCTCGTGCCTGCAAATTTTTCCAAATAGCCGACCCTACTAATCCTCGATGTCCGGCAACGTATATTTTGGTGTTGGTATTCATTGAATGCTTATTTTCTGTTTTTCTGACTCGTATTTACATATAAGTTGGTCCGTTTTTTGTTTAAAACTTACCCCCTTTGCCTTCATCTTTTTCTCATACTTCTGCAATATGGTATTCGTTCTCGGAAGAGAATTTTTAGCTATTACAAACGCATACTTATTTTTAAAATTTTGGGAGAAAGTATTAAGACTACTTTCCAATTGTTCAAACGCATCTTCGGTATTTGCCCCTTTCAATTCTACAAATATCTCTATTTCGCCTTCTTTGTAAAAATAATAATCGCAGTGCTTTACACTTACGTTAAGGGCTTCTAAATGTATCTTAAAAAAATCTTTTGCGTTTTCTAATGTAAACTTTCTTCCGTTTTCCACACAAGAGGCTATATTTCCGCAACTCTGTTGATATTTTTTATCGATTTTCATAACAGATGTCTAAAAGGGCAGAAAAGTCTGATGATGCCTTCTCTGATACATTGTCTAAATAATCCCCACAGATAAGTTGTTCCTCCTCGTCCATTATACTCACAACTTTTCCTTTTTCGATAGAATATGCACCTACCATATCCATAGTAAGCCAATATGATTTAGGAATGATTTTCTCTACCAAATAGGCTTTTTGAGGGGATGACTTACCTATTCCACCCGCAAGCAACATATTGTTCAGAAACACAAGTATATATGGGCTATGTGTAGCAAAAGCCAAACGAGTAGTGCAGTTTTGTTGTTTATTCTCCGAAAAACAATCTTTTATCAATCGACTTATCAAACGCTGTTGGGCTACGGGAAATAAACTCAATTCCGGTTCTTCGATAAAAATAGAGAGATTTTTGGCGTTCTGAAAACCTCTTTCTACACTACCTGTTCCTATCCCCAAGCGTTTGTACTCGTTATCCAATACCTCGGAGAAAGAAAATATTTGAGTATAAAAATTCGTAATCGCTTCTACAAATGCTACACTTTTGGTTCCGCTGGAGGCATTTCTGAACGGTATTTCAAAATCATCACCTTTTACAAAAAGATTGGATGTGTAGCTCTGGGTATTTTCTGATAATGTCAGTTGAGTGGATTCGATAAAGAAATCTTGAAAATGCCCAATAGCTTTGTTGAAATTTTCGAACGTATCCTCCAAAAAATAAGGAAACCGGGTATTGAGACTAAATCTTCTCTCCAAAATACTTGGCAAGATTCCTCTATTTTCACTCAAAAACACAGTTTTATCAAACGTTGCCTCTGAGTTCGGTGCTTCTGAAAACTGAAATTTATTATTTTTAAATTTGTAAGTAATACCATCTGTATCAAACTCAATAACGGTATCAGATGTAATAAAGCCTTCTATTTCACTGGTTCTCAAATTGTTGGAGAATATTCTCCTATCTGTATTTCTTATCAGAAAAGCGGATAAATTATTCTGCTTATGCACCCAACGAAGTAGCGACATCAACTTAAGAATGGCACTTTTGCCACTACCCGACTCTCCGATAAAAAACATCAGTGGTTTTATATCAATATTCATTTCTCGAATAGGACCAAAGTTTTTCAGATACAGTCTCTCCCTCATAAATCTAATTTTAATATTGATTTACAACTTTTTATTGTGCTGTTCACGCACGTATTTCATATCGGCTTGTACCATAATTTTCACCAATTGGTCGAATGATGTTTTGATAGGATTCCAACCCAATAGTTTTTTTGCTTTGGAGGGGTCGCCCAACAATTGTTCCACCTCTGCCGGACGGAAATATTTGGGGTCAACCTCTACCAATACCCGATTGGTGCGGGTGCAAATACCTTTTTCGTCTATGCCACTGCCCTCCCAACGGAGTTCGATTCCTGCCTCTTGAAATGCTCGTGTTGCAAATTCTCGGACGGAATGATACTCACCGGTTGCAATCACAAAGTCCTCAGGTTCGGGATGTTGCAAAATAAGCCACATACATTCCACATAGTCGCGAGCATATCCCCAATCGCGAAGAGCATCCAAGTTGCCCAAGTATAGTTTATCCTGCAAACCTTGTGCAATGCGTGCTGCAGCTAAGGTGATTTTTCGTGTAACAAAGTTTTCGCCCCTGCGTTCGCTTTCGTGATTGAACAAAATTCCGTTTACGGCATACATTCCGTAGCTTTCGCGATAATTCTTGGTTATCCAAAATCCGTATAATTTGGCTACACCATACGGTGAACGCGGATAAAACGGGGTGGTTTCTTTTTGAGGAACCTCTTGTACCAATCCGTACAGTTCGGAAGTGGAGGCTTGGTAGATTCGGCATTTTTTTTCAAAGCCCAAAATCCGTACAGCCTCCAGCAAGCGGAGTGTACCTACGGCGTCGGTTTCGGCAGTGTACTCCGGTACATCGAACGAAACCTTTACGTGGCTTTGAGCCGCCAGATTGTAAATTTCGTCGGGCTGAACCAACTGAATGATGCGGATTAGTGAACTGGAGTCGGTCATATCTCCGTAGTGCAAATTCACCAAACGCTTTTGTTGCATATCTCGTACCCATTCGTCCAAATACAGATGCTCTATCCGCCCGGTGTTGAAGGAGGAGGAGCGACGGATGATACCGTGTACTTCGTACCCTTTTTCTATCAAAAATTCGGCAAGAAACGAGCCGTCCTGCCCCGTAATGCCTGTAATAAGTGCTACTTTTGCCATATTTATATGATTTCGCTTTTGCTCTATTTTATAAAAGTCCGTTGTTTCTTTTATCTTGATTGTCTGTTTTTATTTTCGCCCTATCGCTTTATAGATGAAGCCTTTCTCGGTGAGTTCGTTGGCATCGTAGATGTTGCGACCATCTATAATAAGTGGCTCACGCATAGATTTTTGCAACACTCCCCAACTGGGCATACGAAACTGCTTCCACTCCGTAATCAACAGCAAGGCATCGGCATTGAGCGTGGCATCGTACATATCGGATGCGTACTGCACGGCATCGCCCAAACGGCGACGACACTCAAGCATTGCCACGGGGTCGAACACTTTCACCCGACAGCCGGCTTTCAACAGTAAATCTATGGTTATCAGCGATGTGGCTTCTCGCATATCGTCTGTTTCGGGCTTAAAAGCAAGCCCCCACAAAGCAATGGTTTTGCCCTGCAGATTGCCTTGATAATGTTTCGACAGCTTATCGAAAAGAATAGACTTCTGGCGGTCGTTTACTTCATCTACTGCTTTCAGCACAGACATTGTATATCCTTGTTTTTCAGCCGTTTTAATCAATGCTTTTACATCTTTTGGGAAACAAGAGCCACCATATCCGCAGCCCGGATACAAAAATTTACCCCCGATGCGGGTGTCGGAGCCTATGCCTTTGCGTACCATATTCACATCTGCTCCCACCAGTTCGCACAGATTGGCAATATCGTTCATAAAGCTGATACGAGTTGCCAGCATAGAATTAGCTGCGTATTTTATCATTTCGGCAGAAGGAATATCGGTGAAAATTACTCGAAAATTGTTGAGCAACAGTGGACGATAAAGTTTGGACATCAACTCTTTGGCTCGTTCCGACTCGGCACCTACCACCACACGGTCGGGGCTCATAAAGTCGCTAATGGCCGCTCCCTCTTTCAAAAATTCGGGGTTAGATGCCACATCGAAAGGGATGTTTACGCCACGTTTATCCAATTCCTCTTGTATAACGGCCTTTACCTTCATTGCCGTGCCTACGGGAACTGTACTTTTGGTTACAAGTACCAAGTAGTTGGTCATATTTTGTCCCACCGTACGGGCCACCTCCAACACGTAACGGAGGTCTGCACTACCGTCTTCGTCGGGAGGTGTGCCTACGGCACTAAACACGATTTCCACGTCGTGTAGGCACGTGGTGATGTCGGTGGTGAAGTGCAAACGCCCCTCTTTGTGGTTGCGTATCACCATCTCTTCCAATCCGGGTTCGTAAATGGGAATCTCGCCACGTTTTAGTTGCTCTATTTTGCGTTCGTCAATATCCACACACGTAACATTTACCCCCATTTCGGCAAAGCAAGTTCCAGATACTAAGCCTACATATCCTGTTCCGACAACGGCTATATTCATATTTTTTCTCCGTTACTAAATCCATTCTTTCAACCCACAAAGTTACAAAAAACTTTTGGCTTGCCGATGCCTTTCACACACACCCGTGTACAACTTTTATGGGGGCGAGGGCATAAAAAATATTTGTATTTTGATAATTTTGGGTATGATATTTAAGGAAAATGTATATATTTGCCCTCATTAAACTCTAACTTATTTAGTAACTTAATATGAAGCAAAAATTATTCGTATCGATGATGGTCGGGGCTTTATGCTTCGGCAGTGTGCAGGCACAGAGTGCCTACACCATCTATCCGGTTCCTCAGCAGGTAACCAATGCTACGGGCAATGTTTCGTTGTCGGCAACGATTAATGTTGTAGCCGAAACACCTATCGACCAAGCCACCCGCCAACGAGCAAAGGCAATATTTACCCACGCAGGCAAATCGGTAGTGTTTTCGGAGAATGCAGTAGCAGGACAAACCAATCTCTTACTCGGAGTGCATCAGTCAGGCGGAGTAGCCACACAATTTATTGAAGCACAATCAATTAACAAAGACGTATTTGCACGCACTACAAAGTACGACAAGCACTTAATAAGCATTCGTCAGACCGATGGTAAGGACTACATTGTGATAATGGGCGAGAATACAGACGCTGTTTTTCACGGCTTGGCATCGATAGAGCAAATGCTGGAAACGCATCCCACTACGTTGCCGGCAGTGGATATACAAGACTTTGCCGACCAAAAAATACGCGGGTTGGTAGAGGGGTATTACGGCTATCCTTACTCCATTGCTGTGAAGAAGGATTTGATGAAATTTATGATGCGTATGAAGATGAATACGTATCTCTACGGAGCAAAAAGCGACCCCTATCACTCGCTGTACTGGCGTAATGCTTATCCCACAAGCATCACTCCTCAACAAGAAAAAGAGGGCTGGCTTACGCAGGATATGATAAAGGACTTGTCCTCCGTATCGGCAAATACCAAAGTTAATTTTATTTGGGCAATTCACCCGGCGGCGGCCTCTGCCGTTGATTTCAGTTCGCAAAGCACTGCCGAAACAGGGGTAACGGATGTGGCAAGCAAGCTGGACATGATGCATAAACTGGGAGTGCGTCAGTTTGCTGTGTTTGTGGACGATGCCGGGCAAAACATCTCGCACCGACACAATTATGCCCATTTCTTCACCAAGCTGCAACAGCGTTTGGATGCCACCTACAACACTGTGGGCAAGGCAGCGACCGACACAGTGAAGCCTTTGCACGTGGTGCCACACGTGTACACATTGACGTGGGTAGGCGAAAGCGACCGCAATCAATATTTTGAGGCTCTGTCGCACACACCGTCCAAAATTGTGTATTACACCACAGGTTGGGGAGTTTGGTCGGTGCCTAATAGCCGCGACCTGCAAACGATGAAAACCATCTTGGGACGTGAAGTAGCGTGGTGGTGGAACTATCCGTGCAACGATAATGCGGACAGCCGTATCTACACTTGCGACACGTACACCAACTTTGGTGATGCTCCCAGCATCGATAGCAATGCAAAATTACCTACCGAATTGCAAAACGGATTAGGGGTGGTGAGCAACCCGATGCAGCAGGGCGAGGTGTCGAAAATAGCTTTATTCAGCGTGGCAAACTATGCGTGGAACAATGCCAAATTTAACAACTACACCAGTTGGCAAGCTGCTATCAACCACTTGTTTGCACCCGAAAAACGGGCTGCCATCAAAACCTTTTTGGAACACGCTCGCCATAATAATTCGGCTAGTTTTGAATACGTAATAAATGCTTACAAACGTGCGTTTCAGAATGCTACCGTAAACTCATCGGCTTTGGAAAAACAGCTGACCGACATTATCACCTCTTGCGAAGTGGTTCGCACGCTCGAAAATAGTGATAATGAAAGTGATAGGCTCTTCTTTCAGGATGTAAAACCCTGGCTGGCAAAATTAGAGACAATGGCAACTGTAGCCAAAGAGCTTGTAGCAGTACGCAAATCGTCCGAGCCGAGCGATGCTTGGTCGGTGTATCTGCGTAACTTAAAGAAAGTGAATGCTTTAGATACAGCCGAAGTGTATAAGGCTTATGCCTTAGAGGGACACGGCACAGGCATCAGTGTATCGGTACGTCCCGCCACACCTTCTCATCAGCACTTGGAGCCTTTTGTACGTTTTATGGCAGAGAATGCTTACAACCATCTGTTCCCAGCACGAAAACTTTCTACCACAGCCCCCACCTTTATTACCAACCGGACAACGTTGAGCGGAACAGTTACAACTTCCGTTGCCGGACAGTACTCCATCGGCAAGACGGTAACACTTGCCGCCGGACAGTATGTAGGTATTGCTTTGCCTGTGGCACTACAACTCAACTCTATCGTGTTGGGCGATGCCGTGAAGCAGCTGACTGCCTATTATTCGAGCGATGCCAAACAGTGGACAAAAGTGGTAAACGGTACGCTTCCCTCCTCGCACGTGCGTTACTGTGTGCTGGTGAACGAAACGGCAGGCGATGTGTCTGTTACACTGAATGCTTCCAATTTCTGCCTTCGCTTTCCCCACGTAGTGGCACCTTCCGGCATCACCATTCCGTCAGGAAA
>JBHBVA010000009.1:0-4182 GCA_041793355.1 Bacteroidota bacterium
AAATCTGCAACAAAAAAAGCATCCGAGAAATCGGATGCTTTTTACTCACGTGTATTGACGTTCTTCTTCTTAGAACTTGTAACCTACACTAAGGCTTGCATTCACATTGCGATTTTTACCATCCTCTGTATTCTTGTTGATTGTGGTCAAACCATAATCAACGCCCAAACCTACAGATATTTTACCCAATTCTGCTTTGGCACCAACACCCAAACCTGCATCAAAGCGGTTCATATCATCAATGATGTCTGTTTTTTTGCTACCAACTTTGGTTTTTGCACTCAAAGCGTATGCCAAGTAAGGTCCGGCGTGAAGCACCAAGCGAGTGTCGTCGGCAATAGATATTTTGTAGCCGGCGTGGATAGGCAATTGCATGTAAGCGAGGTTCAAAGACGCATCCCCACCCTCTATTTTATATTTTTCACCTTTTGTTATATACTCCAATCCGGAAAGCACATACAAGTCCTTAGACACCTGATAGTCAGCAGTTACACCAACATTAAAGCCAATTTTTGCTTTTGAATCGAGTCCTGTGTTAGAAATGTTTGACATGTTCAAGCCACCTTTTACGCCAAACTGAATGTTTTGTGCAGACGCACTCAAAGCTACTACAGCAACCACTGCCAAAGAAAAAATTTTCTTCATAATAAAATCAATTTAATAATTTAAAAAAGTTATGTGCGATTTATTTTCAAGGGTGATTTCACCTGAAAACATCCGAAAAAAAAATCGATGTGTATGTATTTGTAATACTAAAATTTGCAGTTTTAAATTGTTGCAATTTTTATATGTTTTGTGCTATCACTTCAGTAGGATATAATCCCTAACCAATCCGAGCGACAAAGGTAGTTTTTTTCTGCTTTCCGACAAAATATCGGGTATTTTTTGGGGAGGGAGCCATACAACATTCAACTACTCCGAGCAGGCCTTAGGGACTACCGCTCGGCAATGGCCCTTGCTATTTTTATCATTTCGGCACTCCATTCGTATGCCAATGGGTTTATTTGCAACACATTAGCATTAATCTCTCGTGCCACTATTTCAGCATTTTTTTTGTCGAATTCGGGTTGAATAAATACCGTGCGAATATTTTCGCTTTTTGCCCGCTGAATAAGCGATGCCATTTGGGTGGGCGACGGATTTTTTCCATTGTGTTCGATAGCTATTTGTTGCAATCCGTAATACTCTGCAAAGTATGCCAACGCCGGATGATAAATGATGAACGTGCGTGTGCGTGCGTGCTTAAGTGTAGCTTTCACCAAACTATCGGTGGTAACAATTTCGCGTTGCACAGCACCAAAATTGGCTGTGTAATATGGTTCATTATCAGGGTCTATCTGCACAATGCCTCGATAGATTTTTTCGGCCATTTGCAGAGCCAGCGTAGGCGAATTCCAGATGTGAGGGTCGTGGTCGCCGTGAGCGTGTTCCCCATCAGCGTGGTTGCATTGGCTATGCAGTGCGGCTTGTGCCACTATCGATTGGCAATCGGACAAAAGGATGTCAGGGTTAGTATCTGTCAGATTTTTGCTCCACCGCTGCTCGAAAGGGAACATTCCGATAGCGAAAAAAGCCTTGCTTTTGCTGAAAGTAACCATCTCGGCCGGTGTAGGGTCGAAACTTTCCGGACTACTGCCGGCAGGCACCAGCGTTTGTACCACAAATTTATTGCCGGCAATTTTTTCGGCAAAATATCGCTGCGGTTCTATCGAAACACTGAGCGTGGGCAACAATGCTTCGTCTCCCTTGACTTGCTGTTTACAGGCAATGGCAAACAGGCCGACAGCAAGCATTGTTGTGATGCGGATGTATAAATGAAAACTCATTGAACTTTTTTTTATATTCTACTAAAATAATGTTCGCACTTCATCGTAATGGTTTCTCTTGCGTCAAATCGTAAATTTTGCGAACGTGTTGCAACTCTTTTTCAAAGTCGATGCCCAAATCAATCAGTTCTCCACTATGGATGTCGTACACCCAACCGGCCACACGGGGGTATCCCGTGGATAGGAAAGACTTCTGCACTTCCGCCGTTTTTATCACGTTCAAACACTGCTCGCGGGTATTCAACTCCACTAATCGGTCGTTTCGCTTTTTGGGGTCGGCAATGGCATCTAATTCGGCTTCGTACAGACGATACACATCACGAATGCTTCGCAACCAAGGGTTCAGAATGCCCAAATCCTGTGGTTTCATTGCGGCTTTGATGCCTCCGCAGTTATAATGCCCACACACAATGATATACTTCACGTTCAAATATTCCACTGCGTAATGAATCACAGACATCACATTCAAATCGCTGTTTACCACCATATTGGCAATATTACGATGTACAAACACCTGCCCCGGCTCCAGACCCATAATCTCATTGGCGTGTACACGACTGTCGGAACATCCGATATACAAGAAATCGGGGTTCTGTTCCTTTGCCAGGTGTTTAAAAAAATCAGGGTCGTCCTGCTTACGACTGGCAGCCCACGCCCTATTGGCCTCAAAAATATCTCTGTATTGCTTTTCTATTTCGCTCATACTCTTCCACCTGATTCCTCACTATTCCGTTCAACGCTTACACCAAACAAACGCCGCAATGCGATTGTTCATCTTCTTGCCACACAATGGAGCTTGGTTCGCCTCCGTTGCCCCCTCGATACTAAGGTGCTTTCACCCTCGCTTTCGGCATCACTTTCTTTTCTTGTCCGCTTTTTTGTAGCCGCTTGCACTTTTGTCCGCTTGCGGAGTACCTCCGTATAATTTGTTCAGCAAGTCGGGACGACGAATACGTGTAAGTGTACGAGTGATGGTAGGCTGATAACTCTTGTCGTACCAAAAAAAGAATTGTCGCTGGCTTAATTTTTCGTCCTTTGTGCGGGCTGTGTACATTTTTTCGAGGGTGTAAGGATGGTAGCCCGTGTAATAAATTTCGGTAGCAAGCGTCATCGGCGAAGGGGTGAAATCCTGCACCTGCTCCAAATGGAAGTTTAAACGTTTGGTTTGGATGGCAAGGTCTGCCATATCTACCTCCGAACAGCCGGGATGCGATGAAATAAAGTAAGGAATTAATTGCTGTTTCAATCCCTGCTCCTGATTGATACGCTCAAATGTTTTTTTGAATTGATGGAAGAGGGCAAACGTCGGCTTTCTCATCACGTGCAACACTTCATCGGAAGTGTGTTCGGGAGCAATTTTAAGCCGTCCCGATACGTGGTTGGTTATCAACTCACGGGTATATTCCTCCGCACTTTTGTTGGCTTTTTCGTCTGCTCCGCGATGCAACATCAAATCGTAACGGATACCACTTCCCACAAATGCACGTTTGATGCCGGGAACTGCATCTACCGCCCGATAAATATCCAACAATGCAGTATGGTCGGTATTTAGGTTTTTGCATATATTGGGGTGTACGCACGATGGTCGTTTACATTTGGCACAAATGTCTAAGTTTTTGCCCCGCATATCGTACATATTGGCAGATGGTCCACCCAAGTCGCTTAAATAACCTTTAAAATCAGGCATTTGTGTAACCTGTTTCACTTCGTTCAGAATAGAACGTTTGGAACGTGATGCGATAAATTTACCCTGATGTGCCGAAATGGTGCAAAAGGCACATCCGCCGAAACATCCGCGATGGATATTTACCGAGAATTTTATCATTTCGAATGCCGGAATAGTCTTCCCCTTGTATTTGGGATGTGGCAAACGGGTGTAAGGTAAGTCGAATGAAGCATCTATTTCATTCTGATTCATAGGCGGATAGGGTGGGTTGATAACCACTGTACGCCCGCCGCAATTTTGCAGGATGCGAGCCGCAGCCATTCGGTTGCTTTGTTCCTCTACTACCCTAAAGTTTTTTGCTTGCTTCAGTTTGTCTTGCAAACACTCCTCGTGGCTAAACAGCTGTATATCTTCACTTTGGGGAGAAAGTATATCTTCCGCCCAAAACGCCGTTTGCGGAATGCTTCGTAGCTGCGGAATGGTTTTGCCCTCTTTCAGCTGGCGAACAATCTCCTGCAAAGGCAATTCTCCCATACCGTACACAAGCAGGTCAGCCGGTGTATCTACCAATATCGATGGTTTGAGTTTGTCCTCCCAATAGTCGTAGTGCGTTACCCGGCGGAGCGATGCCTCGATGCCTCCGATAACGATGGGAGTATCGGGGAACAGCGTTCGTAATATTTGCGAATA
>JBHBVA010000010.1:0-5867 GCA_041793355.1 Bacteroidota bacterium
GAGCCGCCTGTGCCAAAGTTCCCTACGGAAGAACCTCCCGTTCCAAAGTCTCCTACGGAGGAGCCGTCTGTGCCAAAGTTCCCTACGGAAGAACCTCCCGTTCCAAAGTCTCCTACGGAGGAGCCGTCTGTACCGAAATTGCCGACATCCGAACCGGGCACGCCGAAGTTATCCACGCCGGCCTGCATCGAAAGACTTGTCAGTACGTGTGGTAGGGATGCAGCTTGCAGCATTCCGGCACGGGGCGGAATGTAGTTTTCTCTTGCTTGCTTTACATACATAATTTGCACTAAAAATTGAATTACTGTGAATTAACTCGTTTGTGCCATTCGCTTTCTTTCCCCGCAGGGAGAGCGTTTTTTATAAACGGCGTGCAAAGCAAAAAAAAAAAAACGTCGGGCCAAATTTGAGCTGGTATTTAACGGTATTTTAACTATTTGAGAGGGGGAATTTTTTCAATCTCAATTACGAAAACCGGAGACAAATTCGGATTTTTTACAATTGCGTAATCTGGAATAAAAAGGAAACTGTGCCCCTCTACAAGAGGTTTGCTAAAGGAGAGTGGTTCAAAAAAAAACGTTGCTATGAGGGTGTAAAAACAAGCAAGGCAACTCCTGATAATAGGGTTGCCTTACCTTAAATGTGTGTCACAAAACTGTGTGGTTTGCGTTTAAAACTCCACGTTGTTTGGAGTGCGGGGGAATGGTATTACATCTCGGATGTTTGCCATACCGGTAACAAACAGCATCAGTCGCTCAAAGCCCAAACCGAAACCGGCGTGAGGTGCCGTTCCAAACTTGCGACTTTCCATAAACCACCAAATGGGGTCGGTGTTCATACCTAATTCGTCCACGCGGGCTTTTAGTTTATCGTAATCGGCTTCACGTTCGGAACCTCCGATAATTTCTCCGATTTTTGGGAACAGCACATCCATACCACGAACCGTTTTTCCATCCTCGTTTTGTTTCATATAGAAGGATTTGATTTCCTTCGGATAATCGGTAAGAATGACGGGACGTTTGAAATGTTTTTCCACCAAATAGCGTTCGTGTTCCGATTGCAAGTCGGCTCCCCAATACACGGGGAACTCAAATTTTTGTCCGCTTTTCTCCAAAATGCTGATGGCTTCGGTGTAGGTAAGACGTACAAAGTCGTTGGCTATCACAAACTTCAAGCGTTCGACAAGCTCTTTATCGAACATTTCGTTGAGAAATTCAATATCGTCCTTGCAGTTATCCAAAGCGTACTGAATGAGGTATTTAAGAAAATCCTCAGCCAAGTCCATATTGTCGTTGATGTCGTTGAATGCCACCTCCGGCTCAATCATCCAAAACTCTGCCAAGTGGCGTGGAGTGTTGGAATTTTCGGCACGAAACGTGGGACCGAAAGTGTATATTGCACCCAGCGACATGGCTCCCAATTCGCCTTCGAGCTGCCCCGAAACGGTGAGGTTTGCCTGCTTGCCGAAAAAGTCGGGTTTGTAGTCCACACTACCGAACTCGTCGCGAGGCACATCGTTCAGGTCGTGCGTTGTTACCTGAAACATCGAGCCTGCTCCTTCGGCATCGGACGCAGTGATAATGGGCGTATGGAAGTAGAAAAATCCTCTGTCATTAAAGTACTTATGGATGGCAAATGCCATGTGGTGTCGCATCCGAAATATCGCCCCAAAGGTATTGGTACGCGGACGCAAGTGAGCTATCTCTCGCAAAAATTCGAGCGAGTGTCCTTTCTTTTGCAAAGGGTAGCTGTTGGGGTCGGCCTCGCCCAACACTTGCACGCAAGTTGCTTGTATTTCGCCCTTCTGCCCCTTGCCTTGCGACTCCACGAAAACACCGTTCACACTAATGCAGGCTCCCGTAGTGATGGTTTTCAGTTGCTCCTCGTCAAAGTTGGTAAGGTCTATCACCACTTGTATGTTGTGAATGGTAGAACCATCGTTGAGAGCAACAAAGCTCACTTGTTTGTTGCCTCTGCGTGTACGCACCCAACCTTTTACGTTCACCTCTGTTCCAAAGTTTTCACATTGCAACAGGTCTATCACTTTAGTTCTTCGCAATTGTTCCATTTTTTGTTTCTCCTCCTTTATTCAAAAGCTCCCATACGTAGCATATTCACCTCTTTTTCGTTGAGGTATCTCCATTTTCCGCGAGCCAGATTTTTCTTGGTCAAACCGGCAAACAGCACACGGTCGAGCTTCATTACTCGATAGCCCAATTTTTCGAAAATACGGCGTACCAATCGGTTACGTCCCGAGTGAATTTCTATACCTATTTCATTAAATACATCTTCGGCAACATAAGCTATCGAATCGGCATGTATTTCGCCATCTTCCAGTTCAATACCGTCGGCAATGGCTTGCATGTGTTCCATCGTAACATCCTTGTCCAAACGCACTTGATACACTTTCTTTTTGTCGTACTTGGGGTGCATCAGCTTTGAAGCCAAGTCGCCATCGTTGGTGAGCAACAGTACACCTGTGGTGTTTCTGTCCAAACGCCCTACGGGGAATATACGTTCGGGGCAAGCGTTTTTAACCAAATCCATCACCGTTTTGCGTCCTTGTGGGTCGTCCGATGTGGTGAGCGTATTTTTAGGCTTATTCAGCAATACATATACTTTGCTTTCCAAGCGTACGGGTTCGCCGTGAAAAGTAACCAAGTCGCCCCGAGTAACTTTCGTACCCAGTTCGCTCACTACCTGCCCATTTACTTTCACCACTCCGGCTTCTATAAAGGTGTCTGCCTCTCGACGTGAGCAGACTCCTGCATTCGCCAAATACTTGTTCAAGCGAATGGGTGTATTGGGGTCGATATTTTCGCGATATTTGATAGGAGTAGGCAACTCTTTTTTCTTTTTCTTGCCCTTTGATTGCAGCGGTTTTCTATTTCCGTCCGGAGCTGTGGCAGGACGGCGATTACCCATATTTCCATCGTTAGAGTATCGATTGCGTGGCTGGGCATCAGCATCATAACGATTGCTACGAGGTCTGCCAGCCGAGCGTTCCGATGTGTTGTACGAGCGTTCGCCCCTTTCGCTCGAAGCGTATCCCTCCGAGTAGCCTCTGCTTGGGGTGCTGTAGCTTCTGCTTTGTGGTTGCACTTTTTCGTAAGTGCGTGTAGCCGACGAGCGTATTTCGCCAATGCGGGCACGCTTTTTCTTCACTCCGCCTTCGGGAGTGCTGGTGTAGGTTTTACGTGGCGATGACGTGCGACCCTCACGGTTTGTTTCGCTACTGTTGTAGCGAGAATCATCATTAAATGGTTTCATTGTTGTGTTTTACTAAAAAAAAATCTCAAAATATAAATTATCGGCAAGCGATTACACTCCGTCAATTATCCGAATTGTGTGCGAATCACCTCTCTTTCTTAAGCCTAAATGCCCGTGTAAGTGTGTGGAGTAATGGCTCGCAACTCCTCTTTTACGGCATCCGACACGTTAAGTCCTTCAACGAAAGTGGCAATAGCTTTAGCATCAATCTGTTCGTTGGTACGGGTTAGGGCTTTCAGAGCCTCGTAAGGTTGCGGATAGCCCTCGCGTCGCAAAATAGTTTGAATACCCTCGGCTACCACTGCCCAGCAGTTGTCGAGGTCGGCACGTATAGCTTCTTCGTTGAGCAGCAGCTTGCCCAAGCCCTTCAATGTACTTTGCATAGCAATAGCGAT
Organism: Bacteroidota bacterium; assembly: GCA_041793355.1. GTDB lineage: Bacteria > Bacteroidota > Bacteroidia > Bacteroidales > Dysgonomonadaceae > UBA1309. The sequence continues at coordinate 3,666 of JBHBVA010000010.1, forward strand.
GTGGGCATAAGGCACACCTACGTTGCGGAGTACCGTACTGTCGGTGAGGTCGCGTTGCAAACGTGAGATGGGCAACTTCACTGCCAGATGTTCCAAAATGGCGGTAGCGATACCCAAGTTGCCTTCGGCATTTTCAAAATCGATAGGGTTCACTTTGTGTGGCATTGCAGACGAACCTATTTCGCCGGCTTTTATCTTTTGCTTAAAGTATTCCATCGAGATGTATTGCCATATATCCCTGTTGAAGTCGATAAGAATCGTATTGATACGCTTCGTAGCATCAAAAAGTGCGGCAAGATTGTCGTAATTGGCTATCTGTGTGGTGAAAGGCTCACGCACCAGTCCCAAATTGTTTGCCACAAAATTGTTCCCGAACTCTGCCCAATCGTAGGTGGGATATGCCACGTGGTGGGCATTGAAGTTGCCCGTAGCACCACCAAACTTGGCTGACAGTGGTACCTGCTGCAATAGTGCTTTTTGGGTTTTCAGCCTACTTACGAATACCATCATTTCCTTGCCCAAGCGTGTGGGTGATGCCGGTTGCCCATGCGTTTTGGCAAGCATCGGGATGTGCTTCCACTCCTCAGCCTTCTGCTCGATGGCATCAATCAGCTCTTGCAATTGTGGCAGGTAATATTCCGAAAGAAAATCCTTGATAGACAACGGAATAGATGTGTTGTTAATATCCTGCGAAGTAAGTCCGAAATGAATAAACTCTTTGTAAGCCTCCAAGCCCAAGCGGTCGAATTTCTGTTTGATGAAATACTCCACCGCCTTCACGTCGTGATTGGTGGTTTTTTCTATTTCCTTGATAGATTGGGCATCGGATTCGGAAAAATACTGCACCATATTCCGCAAGGCAGGAAAGCTATTGCGGTCTATACCCGCAAGCTGGGGCAAAGGCAGTTCGCACAAGGCGATGAAGTATTCCACTTCCACTTTCACCCGATATTTGATAAGGGCAAATTCCGAAAAATAGTTACTGAGTTGCTCCGTTTTGTTGCGGTATCTGCCATCTATGGGCGATGTAGCCGTTAGGTCGCTCAATTTCATAAATGTACGTGTGCGTTACGTTCGAAAGACTATCTATCAGCCTTTTAGCTTAATTTTTGTATTATCGTAAAAAATCTCTTGACGTGGGAGTTTATCTTTGGAAATCACTTCTCGACCTCCCTCCGTTACAGGGGGCAAAGGTACGCTCTTTTTTTCGGAAATGCAGGCATTTTCACAAAATAAATTTGCCACTTAGCCATGCTTTATGATTTCCTGCATCACAAGCCCGGCAATAGTAAACCCGAAAATAGCTGTAATGTGCGACATTGTACCATTTATTTGGGCTTTGGTAGTGTTCCAGTCGTGATTTTGCAATTCGCAAGTTGGTTCTTCTTCCACCTTTTCGGGAGTCCACTTGCTTGCCGCCACATCCTGCTCGCCCAAGTTGGGCAACACCTCGTCGCTATACACGCAGAGGAATTTTTTGGCAGGCTTGTCGCCACGCTTTATCCGCTTGCGGAGAGCGGCTCCCAACGGACAACCTCGCACCTTCCAAAACTCGGCAACCCTTATTTTGGAAGCATCTATCTTCAAGGCTGCCCCCATCGACGAGAAGAAAACCGCATTGGTGCGAGTGGCGGTGCGTATCAGGTGTATTTTGCAACTAAGGCTGTCGATGGCATCGATGATAAAGTCGTATTTTTCCAGCTCAAACGAGGCGGCATTGTCGGCATTGAATATTTTCCGCACGGCTATAATTTCTGCCTGCGGATTGATTTCCAACAATCTGTTGCGTAACACTTCCACCTTTACCTTGCCCACTGTGGCTGTTGTTGCCATCAGTTGGCGATTGATGTTGCTGGCACACACTCGGTCAGAATCTACGATGGTGAGGTGCGAAATACCAGACCGCACCAAGCTCTCGGCACACCAGCTACCTACACCTCCTACTCCAAATATTATTACTCGCTTGCTACGGATACTATCCAACGTATTGCGACCGAGCAGCAATTCCGTCCGCCTGAAAATTCCGTCTTGTATGTTTGTTTCCATTCTCTTTGTTTTTTATATCTCCTTTCGGAAGTTTTTGGGCTATGCCCTTTTTTTGAGTAAGTTGGGCATAAACCATCTCGCTACCAAAGCCATTATACTCAGTAACAGTACCGTGCGAAAGGCTATCTGCCATCCGCCATCGGCTATGGGCAAATA
>JBHBVA010000011.1:0-2530 GCA_041793355.1 Bacteroidota bacterium
TATGGCTTTTTCGTCTTTAATTTTAGTCCACAGATAGTCCAATCGCACTATACGCATCAGTGTTTTGGGCGTAACGCCTGTTCGTTTAACGAAATATCGTTCCAACGTGCGCTGACAGGCGGCACATTCTTGTATAATATCTTTGAGTAGTGTGGTCGGGCTTTTTTTTATAATCTTCTCATAAAATACATCAATAACATCAGGAATGTAAGGTGTTTGTTGAAAGGAGTTTATAAAGTTGGTAAAATGATTTATTCGTTCATCGGTGGTTTTAAGTTGTGATAATACGTTCCAAAGCGGTTGGAAAATAGTGTATGGCAAGTCGATGCCTCGTTTTGGAATGGGCGTCAAGTCAATACCGAAAACACGTGTGAAAACGGTTGGTTTGCAAATGACAATAAAACGTGTCCATTGTTCCGTGAAAATTCAGTACAATGGATTGGGGAATGATAGGCGCTGCAAAAAAGGGTTCGAGCTGTATGTTGGTTTCGCCCAGTATCAAAGGGCGGTCTTTGAAGTGAAAAACAATGGAAATATCGGGACGCGGAATAAACTTTTCCGCCCAAAAAGATTCATTGAAGAAAATCTCGAATTGACGGACAAGCCATTCGTTGCTTTTATTGTTGCCAAAATGTTTAACGTAAAGCATAGAAAAGTGCTAAAATGATTGGTAGATTCAACTAGCAAAGATACTCCTGGTTGTTTTTCTTTGCCAAATTGTCAAACTTTTTACCTGCCAACGTGAAAAACAACTGTTTCCACCATAAAAATTTCTGTTCTTTGGCAAATCTGCCGTTGGGCATTCCTTTGAGCGACATTATTTTACCGCCTTTTTTAAGGATGGCAAACTGCTTTTCCAATTCGTTGCTACCCAAAGAGTCAAAATCACACAGTCGATATTGGACAAAATTTTAGTGTAATTTTCGGTTTTGTAGTCCAGAAATCGGTCGGCATCCTGTGCTGCACAAAACGCTTCGTCCAGTGGCAACGGCAGCCGTACATTCAGCAACAATCGCATCAGCTCCCGTTGCTCGTGCTGCGAGACGGGAATCGCTATGTTGCTGTACTCGGCACGCTCGGACAGAAGCGTTTTGAGGATAAAGGAGAGATTACTGTTGCTCATTTTGTAAATTGTAGTGTTTAACCAAAGGTGGCGTTGGCGCCGTATCGAAGTAGGTTGCCTGCATGATGGGCAAACGCATATAGACCAAGTCGGAATGTTTGACATATAGGCGTTTGAGTATCGGCGTGGAGTTGTAAATTTCCTCACCAACGGAATCGGCTACATCAAAATATATTGTTCCTGTCAAGCGTACCGAAACGCTTCCACTCATGGCAAGTAGCTCTACCTGCGGTCTGCGTTGCAGCTGCCGGTAAACTTCCTTATGCGGAGCTGTGGCAAAGTAGAGCGTAGACCTGTCCTGTTTCATAATTCGAAAAACCCGTATTTTGGGTAATCCATCGTCGCCAACGGTTGCCAAGGCAATATCGGGGTGATGCTTCAAGAATTGTAGTATAGCTTCCATTGTATATCGTTAAAGGAAAGGCGACCCGCTTCTCGCAGGGTCGCCTTGTAAATTCAGTACTGTTTCTTAAAATCCGAATTTCCCGTTCTGATTTTTCCACGACTCTTTTGGGGCAATGGGTTCGATAACATCCCAATGTTCGGCTATTTTGCCGTTTTCGATGCGGAATAGGTCGTAAAACGAACTGTGTACGCCGCCGATTTGACCTTCGCTAACCACCAACACGAAATTACCTTCACCCAGTACCTTGTGAATATGGCTGTATGTCATTGTGATGCCCTGTTTTGCCATCGCATCCAATGTTTTGCCCAAACCCGAAAGTTGGTCGGGAATACCGGGATTGTGCTGAATGTAGTTGTCGCCGTCGAAATATCCTGCCAATTTCTCCATTTTGCCATTGACCAGAATATCATCTACGAAATTGCGTGCCAACGCCTTGTTGTCGGCTGTTTTGCCGAGATCTTTGATTTCGGTTGTTCCGTCGGTCATTGTGCGACCGCTTGGGTTGGGCTTTGAGGGTGTCTCTTGCAGGTTGTCCCAATGCTCTACTATTTTGCCGTCCTCGAAACGGAAAATGTCAAACCCGATTTTTTCTCCGAAAAAGTTATACTCGGTGTGGGCAAACACATAGTCGCCGTCTTGGAACACACGCACCGTATTGACACGGGCCGACCCTTTGGGCAGTACTGCCAATGCTTCGCCAAATCCTGCCAAGCCGTCGGCAATCGCTAAATTGTGCTGTTTGTAATTCTCGGCGTTGATGTAGCCTACAGGTTCGCCTGCCCCTGTCTCAATTGCTTTGAGCAATTCTACTACTTGTTGCTTCTTTGAGATTTCCATTTTTTCTTCTTTTTGATTTTGTGAATTAGAGTTGCTTTGGTTTGCGCAGGCAGAAAATCCAACTCCGAAAATTACCGCTGCTACTAACAATATCCTTTTCATCTTATAATGATTTAATTGATATTGCAAAAGTACAACGATGCGCAGGACTGTAAAAGGTGAAA
>JBHBVA010000012.1:0-5454 GCA_041793355.1 Bacteroidota bacterium
CGTTTGATTTGCTCTTTACGTTGCCGTTCGGCATCCCGTTTTTTAAGTTCGGCATAGCTTGGACGTTGTGCGGAAGCAGAAGCATCGCAGCTATAAAACGTTGTTACAACAGCACATAGTGTCAATAGTAAAACTGTTGCTCTGAAAAAAAATCGTTTCATATTACTTTATATCAATAATTAAACAATTAGTTTATCTTATAAGAAGAACGAACAGTTACGCTTACTGTTTTCATCTTAGAAGAAGTATTAAGCGAACCATACCAGCTGTATTCTTCGTTGGAATTGAATCCCACTATTTGAAATACCCCCATTGAAGATGCTGATAATGCTCCAACGGAACTATTACCACCTTCGGCAATGATGGTAGCACGACGATAAGCATCGTTGGAAGCCTCTTTTAGCATTTCCATCTTCAAGTCATCAAGACTTGTGTAATAATACTTAGGTGGGGTTATTTCCAAGCTGATATTTTGGGAAAAAAGCTCCGAAATTTTTTGATACACAGTTTCTATTTCATCTACACGATTCGATTGCACCGTGATGCTTATAGCTGCCTTGTATCCTTTCACCTCATTTTTGTAACGTCCTTCACGGCTATTGAAATACGAATCCTTGTCTTCTGATAAAGACGCATTTGTCGTTGATATTTCATTAGGCTTCACCCCATTGCCGGCAAGATACTCCAATACTTTTTTCTTTGAGTTTTGTAGCTCTTTATAAGTGGCGGAATGCTCTTTTGCTTCCGAATTGACATTGATATTCCATACTATCAAGTCGCTTTTGATGTTTCGCTCGGCTTTCCCCGTTACAGTAATCACGGGGTCGCCTCCCCTAAAATGGCGAATACCCTTTGATAATAACCACGCACTGCAGACCGTAGCTATCGCTACAGAAGTTACTAATAAAATCTTTGCTTTCATATTTATTTAATTTTTTAGAATAAAATTCAATCTATTTATATGGGTCAAAAGCAATACGTTTCAAGGCTGTACTTTCCGGTGTGTTATATAGACACACTTTCAACCAGTCGTTGATGAACGAGGGAATGTAAGCTGCTGTAGCTGAAGTATATTCTTTATCAGTAAAAGTAACGAAAAGTTGTCCTTTCATAACGCAAGTATCCCTTGTGTCATTAAATCGAGTTTTCTTAGCGGTCCACGTGAGAGTGAGAAATACTGTAGCAAACTGATTTTCAGTATCATACACAACAGTACTTTCATCATAGGAATATCTCGCATCTTTCCCCGTGTTAGGTGTAGTCGCTTTCATTTTGATAGTAGATGCCATAGCAGCTGCTTTTTCCACCGCGAGCAGGATTCTCATTTTTGAATGTTGTTCATTTTGAGACATAGGCAAACTATTCGCTTCTGCAAATAAGTTATTGAATATCAACAAAACAGCTATCGAAAAAAGTTTAATTCCTTTCTTCATAAAGTTTACTCTTTATTCCCGCCCCGCCCTCTGCTTAGGAAAATTTAGTATTAGATTTTTGTATCAATTGTACATAAAAAAAAGCGTGAGGTCGGATATGACATCACACTTTTAAAACAGGTTCCTGAGAATGACCTTAACACAAAGAATGATACAACAACGACTCCCACACTCTATTCGGGCTATCAGAGTGCGGAGAGCCGTTACGCCATTCCTCCGTGTTTTGAATTTTCTCAGGATTCGTTTTAAGAGAAATGAAGCATAACGCTCCCTTTTATATATTTTCATAAAGATAAAAACTACGTAAAACGCTATTTACGTGATATTTATCTGTGTGGCAGAAAGCTAATACTCAACCCTACCTTTCAGCAAGCAAAGATATAAATTATTCTCAATGTTTATATATTTCGAGATGTTTTTTAATAGTATAAAAGTTAAATTACTCATAATCAAAAGATTGAATAACAAAAGAAAGGCTGTGATGCCAAATATTTCTGCTAAACTTCCCGAACCAGACCTTCGTTGGCAAGAATGGTGTTCGGAAAAATCTCTTGAGCTTCACTCAGCATATCGTGGAGTTGCAGGTAGCGTGCAGAATAATGCCCTAACATCAAGCACTTTACATTTGCCCTTTGAGCAATAGTGGCAGCTTGGCGGGCTGTGGAGTGAAATGTCTGCTCGGCACGCAAACGCTCAGATTCCATAAAAGTAGATTCGTGAAAGAGTAAATCCACTCCCTCTACAAGGGGGATTATTTTTTCGTTGTACTTAGTGTCGGAGCAATAAGCATAACTACGTGCCGGCTGAGCCGGACGTGTAAGGCGAGCGTTGGAAATCACTTCCCCATTGGCCGTAATATAGTCTTCGCCTGCTTTGATGCGTGCTATGTCGCGGATGGGAACTTGATAGAAATCAAGCATTTCGGGTATCACGTGAGCGGAGGTTTGTTTCTCCCGAAACAGAAATCCTGCAGTAGGCACCCGATGAACGAGCGGAATGGTGCTGACTGTAAGCGAACGGTCGTCGTAAATAACTTGATTTTCACGAGGATTGAAGGCCTCAAAGCGAACCTTAAATGCCATTCGCGAGCAAAAAAAGTCAATTTGAGGTTGTAGAAGTGCTTGCAGCGATGGCTCTGCGTGAATGAATAAATCGGCAGTGCGTCCCAGTAAGTCGAAAGTGGAAATCATCCCCATCAGTCCAAAACAGTGGTCGCCGTGCAGGTGCGAAATAAAAATATGGTTGAGTTTGGGAAACGGAACCCGCAACTTTCTCATTTGCAATTGAGTGCCTTCGCCACAATCAATCATAAATAATTTTTCGCGGATGTTTAATACCTGCGATGTAGGATGATGATTTAGTGTTGGTGTAGCAGACCCACAACCCAATATTTTTACCTCGAACTTGCTCATTCTATGCCGATTAGTTTGTGTATTTGCAAACTCAACGTCCATTGCGGATGTTGCTTTACCAATTGTACGCAATAGTCAATATTTTTTTTCAGGGGAACATTACCGTCAAAAATAGGACTGACAAAATAGTTCTTGGCTTCCGGCAGAGTGGAGATGTCGGGCAGGCTGTCGCCCTCGCCTATGGGCATCCGAATTTCATCTACACGAGGCAATCGTTCTTTGATGCTGTCTATCTGCACCTTTGGGCTACAAGTTATGTAGTCCACTAACGCCGAAACGGAACGTGTCCCATTAGTTTCGATGGCTTGTTTATAGCCCCGTTGGCGAAAAAAGGTCAACACCTCGTCCGTCAGTTGTAAAGTGGGTTCTCCTCCCGTCCAGATAATCCATCTGCACGCAAACTGCTGGATATGAGCGTATATTTCCTCCAAGCTCATCTTATTTCCGTGTCGAAAATCGGTATCGCAGAATGAGCAGGCTAAATTGCACTTGGTGAGCCGAATAAAAATAGAAGGGCTACCGCTTCGTCCGCCTTCGCCTTGCAGAGAGTAAAATATTTCATTGACTGTCAGGCTCATATATAGCAGATGTTTTTGGGGTTTCGCTTACTTCCACCGCATATAGTTCGGGTATTTGCCGTTTAAACTCGTGATACAAAAAAGCCGCAATGTGTTCCGCTGTGGGATTAACCGGCAATATATCGTTCAGATGACGGTGGTCCAAACGTTCGTCAATATAGGCTTTCACAAACGACAAACTCCGGTAGTCTTTTACAAATCCTGTTTCGTCTAACTCTTTAGCTTTCAGATGCACACGCACCACATAGTTATGTCCGTGCAGGCGACTGCAAGGATGGTCGTCGGGCAATCCGTGTAATTGGTGCGATGCCGAAAAGGAGAACTCCTTACTTATTTTATACATTATACTTTTTTCTTTACTTACAACGATGTTCGTTTTAAAAAAACAAACAGAGATTCTATATATCTATAAATCAAAACTTTCCCCTCCCGATTCATTGCAATAACTCGATGTCTGCTATCACGGGGTAGTGGTCCGAAAATTCAACACGTGGCACTTCCACTCGGTAAGTACGCATATTCTTATCGTGAAAAATATAATCTATCCGAAACAAAAACTTATTGCGATGATATGTGATTCCCACTCCCTTGCCTCGCTGAACAAAGGCATCTAAAAGATTGCCTTTCACGGTGTTGTAAGTGTACGAGATGGGTGTGTCATTAAAGTCGCCACACACGATGATACCATCTGTTTGGCTTCGCTCTTTTTCAATATAGGTAGCCAACAGCTCCGCTTGTGCTTCACGCTGGGTGAAAGCCGGCTTCAGTTTGCTTTTGATGTTGGTTATCACCCCTTCAATCATTTCAGAGTCCTTTGTTTTTAAGAAATTGTAATACAACTGCTTGTCTTGACTCGTAATTTTATTACTTTCCAAATGATTGTTTATCACACTGATAGTTTTGCCTTTTACCTTTATTCGGAATATTACCGAACCATTAAAGGATGTGGCAGAATAAGGGATTTTTTCTGTTTTTACGATTGGGTACTTCGAATAACAAGCCAGTCCGTAAATGCTATGCGAGTTAGAAGCCGGAAGCTCTACCACCGAATAGTACGGATAGTTTTTCAATAAACTTTTCACCTGTTTATTGGTAGCTACGCTCCCGCCCAGCTGTCTATCCACCATATATTCCTGCATACAGATGACATCGGCATTGGACTCCCGCACAAATTGAAATACAGGATTGAGTACTCCGTTATGGCGTAAATACCAACTGAAAGCCATCACATTGTAAGTCATAACCCTCAATGTGTCGGAAGACGATGTTTTTTCCTCTGCGAAATGATACGGAAAGTAGGTATATATAGGCTTTGCACAGTACAGCAAAACAAGTATGCTAACCAATACCAACTTCCAATTGCGAGTAAATAGCCATAACAATAAGTAAGCTACATTTACAGCCAAAATGATGGGGAAAAGCAACCCTAAGTATGAAAAACCGATAAATTTAGACGGAGCTACATTCCACGCCGATACCGAACCTATGAGCAGCAGCAAAGCCACAACATTGGTACCGAATATCAAATATTTCAGCACACGACGAAATATTGGCTTTCGCTTGGGAGAAACTTTATTTTTTTTGGTTACTTGCATCAAACAAACGTTTTTTTTCGCTCTGCGAAAGTGATTGATAACCCGATTGCTTCACCTTGTCGAGAATGGCATCTATTGCATCCGATTCCGAATTTTTCCGTTCATTATGTTCGCTCTGCCGATGTTTCACTCTCATCTTAGGGCTTCGGGACGACCGCAACCAGTCGGATGTATCAACAATCCGGTCTGCTATTCTGTTTATCCAAGCAGTAAGGTCGATGCCTTTCAGCATCAGCTTTGCAAACAGATAACCAACTCCGGCTCCTCCTATGTGTGCGATGTGCCCACCAATATTCCTTTCACTTCCGAGCGACAGAAGGTCTATCAGCAACATCGCCAAGGCGATGTACACAAGCTGTACGTTGCCTATCAAAAAAAGGCGAACTTGCTGTTTGGGAGCATACACCGAAACACCGAAAGCCACTGCCATCACTGC
>JBHBVA010000013.1:0-4176 GCA_041793355.1 Bacteroidota bacterium
ACTACGATAGAATGCGTGAAAATAGCTGTTATTGTTAACGAGGTTAAATTTCACGGTGTTTGCTACTGCTCCGTTAGCAAATTGCATGTATTGCGATGTTGCAGAGCTTTGGAAAGGAAGCACATTGTCGTTCCAATACTCCGGTCTGAAATATTGTCTTCTTTTCAAACTGTACATAGCAAACACGGTTGTGCTATTACCGTTTGCATCCAATCGGAAATAAAACTTAGGGTCGTTTGCATTCAGCACACTTGTCATCGCAAGACGCTGTCTGTTTTCCCGATACACAACGTCGGAAGTCAGATAATACGGTGTTGTACTGTTCGTGTTAAGACCTGTTGTGCCTACATTCCTGCCCATGGTATTCACCCTGTACACCTTGCCGTTTTGAGGCATAGAGCTGTTTTGGCCCCACACCACGCAAGCATTGGCACACAATAGCAAGAACGTTAGCCATTGTTTGAGCTTGTTTTTTCTCATAACTTAAAAATGTTTAATAAAGTTTCAATTCTTCCCCTCCGAACTATCCCGAAAAATAGCTGTCGAGTGATGCGGAGGATACTTGGCAACTCTTCTTATCCCCTTTAGGAACACTCTCAGGCAATTATACAGGCAGAACATCAGGCGTTTTAAAATATTTTCGTTGCCAAAGATATTAATAAAGATTTTTACCCCCCCCTATTATGGTTTTTTAACTTTGGTTTTTATTTATATATTATTTTGTGGGACGATAACCCCGAATTATACATTACAAGAAAATGTAATTTCAATACGTTGAAAATGTAGGGGCGTATGCTATACGTTCTAACGAATAATTTTATATAAATTTTTGTTTTTGAATGTACTGAGACCGTTGCACGGGCTCAAACGTAGTTTTTGGGGTGTGTAATTATGCAAAAACACCCCGCAGAGGAACCGTATTCCTCCGTAGGGTGTTGGGATATTTGCCATACTTTTTCGCCGTTGGGCGGCGTGGCCTATCAGGGCTGTTTATCGTCTTTCAAACTTGGCGTTGTGCATATCGCCTGTTTCCACAAATGCTTTGTGGAAGGCAAAGGCATTGTACATATCAAACGGAGTTTGACCTTCGGGACCATTGTCCAAATAATCTTGCAACAACGGACGATAGTCGGGATGCACGCAGTTGTCGATGATGCACTGTGCGCGGTCGCGAGGGCATTTGCCACGCAAGTCGGCCACACCATACTCTGACACGATAACGTTCACCGAGTGCTCGCTGTGGTCGGCGTGCGACACCAAAGGTACAAACGAGCTGATTTTTCCGCCTTTCGCCACCGAGGGAGTTACGAAAATAGACACGTAAGCACTGCGTGTGAAGTCGCCCGAACCACCAATACCATTCATCATTTTGGTACCCATAATGTGTGTGGAGTTGATGTTGCCAAAGATGTCGGCTTCGATAGCCGTATTGATGGCTACCACACCCAAACGGCGAACAATTTCGGGGTTGTTCGAGTATTCGGACGGACGCAACACCAAACGCTCCTTGAAGAAGTCGAGGTTGTTGTAAATTTTTTCGATGCACTCGTTGCTCACGGTGAGCGAACACCCGCTGGCAAAGGTTACCCGTCCGCTTTCGAGCAAGCCGATAACGGCATCTTGAATCACCTCCGTATATACCTCGAAATTAGGTATTTCCTTGCTGTCGCCCATTGCTGCCAACACGGCATTGGCAATATTGCCCACACCCGACTGAATGGGGAGGAACGTTTTTGGCATTCTTCCTTTCGCCATTTCGTTTACAAAGAAGTTTGCCACGTTTTCGCCAATTTTGGCAGTAACTTCGTCCACCGGAGCAAAAGCTCCTCCTTCGTTGGGTTGATTGGTTTCCACCACCACTATTTTTGCGGGGTCCACTTTGATAACCGTGCTGCCTACCCGGTCTTTCACGTCATACACGCCCAGTTCCTTACGTGTAGGTGGGTCTATCGGCTCTGCCAAGTCGTGCAAGCCTTTCATCCCTTTGGGGTGCCAGCTGTTCAGCTCTACAATCACCACCTTTGCCAAACGGGCTACCGTGCCGGCAATGCCCACACCGCAAGTGGGGACAATTTCGCCTTCGTCGTTCACATCGCAAGCCTCGATGATGGCCACGTCGATGTCGCCATACACACCGTATCGGATAGCTTGTGCCAAGCCCGAAAGGTGAGCATCCAAATAGCGAACCTCTCCGCTGTTGATAGCGTTACGCAAATCCTTACTGCTTTGGTAGGGCGTGCGGAAGTTGACAGCTTGGGCACGAGCCAATTCGCCGTCAATGGTTTCGCCGGTGGATGCACCTGTAAACACGTTGATTTTAAAAGGATTGCCCTTTGCGTGTTCTTCACGGGCAATTTTTGCAATAGATTGCGACACCACTTTGGGGCAACCGGCGTGTGTAAATCCGCTGAATCCCACATTGTAGCCGTTCTTTACAAGGCTTGCCGCCTCGTCAGCACTTACATACTTCAATGCCATTTTGTTTTCTCCTAAAAATTTTTCGTTTAGTAGTTGATATACCTATTTTTATAATCTCTCTTGCTCTGCATCATCACCATTTCCGGTCAAAGTTGCCGGGTATTCGCTTTGCCCAATAAACTGAAAACGAACATCCTTGCCATAAAATTGTTACCTTTGTGCCTCCAAGCGTGCAAAGGTATAAAATTATCGTGTTACGAAAACGAAAAACAATCGTAAGTTTTTGGAAACGACAGCTTTTAACCTTTCTGTCGGCAATAGTGGGACAGATGCGAAGAAAAAGCAGAGAAAGAAACGGAAATATTTTTTCTAAATCACAATAAAAAAAACATCAATGAACGAAACGCAAGGACTGGACTTTAAATCCACGACTGAAACTGAGGACAGGAAATTGTTTATCGAAACTTACGGCTGTCAGATGAATGTGGCTGACAGTGAAGTGGTTGCTTCCATTATGGGGATGAGCGGATTCACCGTAACAGACAAATTGGAAGAGGCAAACGCTGTGTTTGTAAACACCTGCTCGGTACGCGACAATGCCGAACAACGTGTGGTACAACGTTTGGAGTATTTCAACGCTATCCGCAAAAAGAAAAATCGCGGAATGATTATCGGTGTGTTGGGCTGTATGGCCGAGCGTGTGAAGGAGGAGCTGATGGACAAGCACAATGCCGACGTGGTAGTGGGGCCGGATGCTTATTTGGATTTGCCCAGCTTGGTAGCATCGGCTGAACGAGGCGAAAAAGCCATAAACGTAAAACTTTCGAAAACAGAAACTTACAAGGATGTAATTCCTGTTAAGATTGGGGGGAATACGTTGTCGGGCTTTATTTCCATTATGCGTGGATGCGACAAATTTTGCACCTATTGCATCGTACCATACACACGTGGACGAGAACGGAGCCGCGAACCGCGAAGCATCCTCAACGAACTTATCGACCTCAGGGATAAAGGGTTTAAGGAGGTTACGGTATTGGGGCAGAACGTAAACTCGTACCGCTTCAAAGAGGCAGATGGTACAATAGTGGACTTTTCGGCACTGCTGGAGATGTTGGCACAAACGGCTCCCAAAATGCGTATCCGCTTTACTACGTCGCACCCCAAAGATATGACGGACGAAACGTTGGAGATGATAGCCAAACATCCCAACATCTGCAACTTTATACACTTGCCGGTGCAATCGGGTAGTAGCCGTATGTTGAAAGTGATGAATCGCACCTACGACCGCGAGTGGTATATGGAACGCATCGCCGCCATCAAACGCATTATCCCCGACTGCGGACTAAGCACCGATATTATGTGCGGGTATCATAGTGAAACGGACGAAGACCAAGAAGAAACGCTATCGCTGATGCGTGAGGTGGGATTTGATTCGGCTTTTATGTTCAAATATTCCGAACGTCCGGGTACTTATGCCGCAAAAAAGCTGGAAGACAATGTTCCCGAAGAGGTGAAAATCAAACGTTTGCAGGAGATTATCGACCTGCAAAATCTACTGTCGAAAGAGAGCAACGAACGCGATTTGGGAAAAACTTTCGAGGTGTTGGTAGAAGGATTCTCCAAACGTTCGCGTGAGCATCTGTTTGGCAGAACTCCTCAAAATAAGGTTGTTATCTTTCCTAAGGAAAACTACCGCCTTGGGCAGTTCGTAAATGTGAAAATTACGGAATGTACATCAGCTACTTTGTTGGGTGAAGC
>JBHBVA010000014.1:0-8830 GCA_041793355.1 Bacteroidota bacterium
CCGCGAGGGGGATTGCTACAATAGGGAACACTCGTTTCCGAAAAGCTGGTTCAACGATGCCTCGCCTATGTACAGCGATTTGTTTCACCTATATCCCACCGATGGCTATGTGAACAACAAACGTGGAAACTTGCCTTTTGGCGAAGTTGGCATCTACACCTATATATCTTCCAATGGCTCGAAAGTCGGTAAAAATACCACGTCGGGATATTCCAGTACGGTATTTGAGCCTATTGACGAATATAAAGGCGACTTTGCCCGTACCTACTTTTATATGGCAACCCGCTACGAAAACTTGATTGCCAATTGGGCAAATAACAGTACCGAAGCCGGTGCCGTATTGGCCGGAAATTCTTATCCTGCATACAAAACTTGGGTGGTGGAATTGCTACTGAAATGGCATCGCCAAGACCCTGTGAGCGAGAAAGAAACCAACAGAAATGATGCTGTGTACGCTTTGCAAAACAATCGCAATCCGTTTATCGACTACCCTGCTTTGGCTGAACACATTTGGGGCAACAAGCAAAATATAGGTTTTCAAGAGGAAGATACTCCCACTGTAAATGAAACCTTTAAAGCATTGGAAGCCACCGAAATAACGGCTGATGCCTTTACGGCCAATTGGACAGCACACTCTACAGCAAGTGATTATATTCTGAATGTTTACACCATTGCATCGCAGAGTGGTGGCGAGGCACAAGTGATTTTCAGTCAAGATTTTGGGAGTGAGCTTTCGTCGAAAATAGCTTTGGATGGTTACACGAGCCTCACCGATGAAGTAGGGTCTGTGCGTTTGGCATCGGGAAAGAAAAACGGAGTGATTGCCATTTCGCCTATCGGAACTTCCGGGAAAGCTGTTTTGAAAGTAAATGCCAAACGTTACGGAAGCGATTCTGATGCAATTATTTACGTGAATATCAATGGCGTGCAAGTAGGCACCATTACTACCACTGCCAATTACGAGGACTACGAGATAATTCTGCCTGCAGGAGCAGAAACTGCAACACTTTCACTAACGGCTAATGCCGGTAAACGTGTATTTGTCAAGTCTTTATCTATCGAAACAGAAGGAAGTACGAGCTACACCTCTGTTTTGACGGGCTATCCGAAAAACGTAGGTAATGTGCTGAACTACAATGTTACGGGACTACAACCCAACACTGCTTACTATTACACGGTGCAACCTGTGGGCGGAACAATTTCTGCCGTCATAGGAGTAGTTACATCAAGCACAAGCTCTGTTGTAGCACAGCAGACAAAAAACATTCGCCTAATACACGGAGTATCAGGATTTTATGTAAACGGACTACCATCAAAGGCTAATATTTTGATTCATAGTGTTTTGGGGATAAAGTTGAAGGAGTTATCCAACGTATCCAACGGAACATTCATAGCCTTGCCCACTTACGGTAATTATTTGATTACCATTGATATTAATGGAAGAAAAAGTACTTACAAATGGGTGCAATAATGCGTTGATTTAACATCATCGTAAATTGAAGCTCTATTCTCGGTGTAAGAATAGGGCTTTGTTTTTATTTGACAGGGGGAGAGTTGTGCCACCCGAAAAATAGTCGTACATTTGTGCTAACAAATACGCTGTTTAGTGTATGACGTTTTATGTATCAAAATATTATTAATCAAAAATTTATAAGATAGATATGCAAGAAGATTTGTTGAAAATAGAGGGTGATATTGTGCGGATGCTGAAAACTGTGTACGACCCCGAAATTCCTGTGGATATTTATAACTTAGGGCTTATTTACGGAGTGGATATAGATGAAGATAAAAACGTTACCATTACGATGACACTTACGGCTCCCAACTGCCCCGCAGCAGACTTTATTATGGAAGACGTGCGTTTGAAAGTAAATTCCATTCCGGAGGTTAAAAATGTGATTGTGGACCTCGTGTTTGAACCCACGTGGGACAGAGATATGATGAGCGAGGAGGCTAAATTAGAATTAGGTTTTCTGTAATGAAAATACCTGAAAATAAGAAAGTTTACTTTCTTTCGGATGTACATTTGGGAACGTCATATACTACCCCGAATGGTACATCTGACAGCTCGGCAATGACCCTACCCGGACATAAAGTGGTGCAACGTGGACGCTTGCCGTCGCACGATGTGGAACGGAAGTTGTGCCGTTGGTTGGATGCCGTGAAAAAGGATGCACACGCCATCTTTTTTTTGGGAGATATTTTCGATTATTGGTTTGATTATAAAGAGGTTGTACCCAGAGGATTCACCCGATTTTTAGGCAAAGTTGCCGAAGTGAGCGATATGGGCATCGAGGTGCATTTTTTTATTGGCAACCACGATATTTGGCTCACAGACTACTTTGAAACCGAATGCGGAATGATTGTCCATCGCGAACCGCTGGTGTTGGATATTTCGGGCAAAAAGTTCTTCTTGGCTCACGGCGATGGCTTGGGCGACGATTCTACAACCTTTATGCTACTCCGCAAACTGTTCCACAGCAACCTCTGTCGCAAGCTGTTTGCCGGTATTCACCCACGATGGAGCGTAGCGTTTGCTCACCGCTGGGCGAAGCACAGTCGCTGCACCGGCGAAATGTTGCCTTATTTGGGTGAGGATAAAGAGCATTTGGTACTTTTTGCAAAAAAACACATTCAAACGGTACCATCCATCAATTTTTATGTGTTCGGACACAGACACATTATGCTCGATTTGATGATTGCACCGCAAACACGTGTTGCCATCTTGGGCGATTGGCTCAGCTACTTCTCTTACGGAGTGTTCGACGGGCAAAATTTTTCGTTAGAAATGTTTGAGTGTTAAAATATTAAATAAATGATAGTTTGAGGCTTAAGGTGAAGACTACTGTTTATTGTTGAAAATAGCATTTGTATGCGTAATGTGCGAAAAAAGGGGGGGAGGTATTCCGTAAGGAGTACCTCTGCTTTTTTTATTGGGGGATGGAGAGAAGAGAGGGTATGTACTTTCTCCTGAGACCGTTGCACGGTGCCATTTACCTGCTTTCTCCCTTATTTCCTCCTCCCCATTTTAAGGTATTTTGGGGTAGTAAAATCCCAATTTTTAGGTATTGTAATGCCGAAAAGGTTAGCCTACCTTTGTCCTCCAAAATTGAAAAGAGAAAAAAAAATCAAAATGCAGAAATATATTTGGAGCAACCGGCTGTGGTATTGCCTTAGTTTATTGCTTATAATCAGCACTTTGCACGCAAGTGAAACAAGTAAAGCAGGCACACTGTCCGGACGAGTGAAGTTTGCCGACGGTACGCCTGCGGATATGGCAACTGTGATTGTAAAGGGTACCAGATTGCACACCTACACCGACGAGAAGGGCTATTTTTCCATTTCGGGCATTTCGCCATCGGGCAAAACAATGACAGTGGAGGTGCGAGCCTTCAATTCGCAACCTGTAACGATGGATGTAGATTTCAGCAAAGGGCATCAAAAAATCATCGTAACACTAAAGAACAACGCTCAAATATCACTTAAAGAGGTGGTGGTGAGCGGAAAAAACGAAAGCAATCTGCTACGTGAAAAGGGCTTTGCCGTAAACGTTATCGACACAAAAGAACACGCTTTGCGGAATGTGCAAACCAACGAGCTGCTGGACCGCTCGGCTGGTGTACGCATCAGGCAAGACGGTGGCTTGGGCTCGCATATTCACTACAACATTAATGGTATGACGGGCAATGCCGTGAAGATCTTTATAGACGGTGTGCCGGCTTCAAACTTTGGAAATTCATTTTCATTGAACAGCATTCCTCCATCCCTGATTGAACGCATAGAGGTGTACAAAGGAGTAGTGCCGGGACACATCTCGGAAGATGCTTTGGGCGGAGCCATCAACGTAATACTGAAAAAACAGAACAAAACATCCGTCAGTGCGTCTTATTCCATCGGGTCGTTTAATACGCATCAGATGAACGTAACGGCATCGCACCGCACCAAAACGGGGCTGTTTGCCGATGTGTCGGCATTTTACAACTATAGCGACAACAGCTACAAAGTGTGGGGCGACCAAATAATGTTTGTTGATTATTTGGGGCGGGTTACGCGAGGACATACAGCCAAACGTTTCAACGACGCTTTCCGGTCGGTGGGAACCAAGATAGAAGCCGGATGGGCCGGCGTGAAGTGGGCAGACCGCTTTGCTGTGGGAACGATATTGTCGGACGATTACAAAGAAATACAACAGGGGGTTACGATGCAACGCGTGTTTGGCGACCGCCACACTCGTCGGCGAGCAACGGTGGCAACGCTCAACTATCGGAAAAACGGACTTTTTATCCCGGCACTCTCTCTGAAAGTGGATGCAAGTTACTCGCACCAACGAAGCCAAGCCATTGACAGCGTGGGAATTATGTACGACTGGCAGGGAGCTATCAAGCGTCCCGATGGTAGTTTTATGACTTACACCGGCGGAGCCGAAGCCGGCAACAGAAAAACGGCAGAGGTAAACACTAACAAATCGTGGGCAGTGCGTGCCAATGTGGGCTATCGCATAGGCGAAAGCAACAGTGTATTCATAAACCACTTGTTCAACAATTTCGACAGAGGTGTGTCGGACTCCTTTTTACCAAAGGCATTGCAGGCTCTGCAAAACACTCGCGACTTACGAAAAAATATCACCACCATCACTTTTGAAAATCTGTCGTTTGCCAACCGCCTGCGGACAAACTTATTTTACAAACGTTATTGGCAGAAAGTTACCTCGAACGAGCCTTATCAAGTAACAGCAGCACCCGTGCCACAGTATGACACAAAAGTGATTTCCAAAACCGAAACATACGACGGCTTGGGCGGTACGCTATCCTTTGCACTTACAAACAGATGGCACTTGATGGCATCGGCCGAAAAGGCTATCCGCTTCCCCAACGAAAATGAAATTTTCGGAAACGTTGCCAACCTGGTGAACCCCAGCAACGTACACGCTGAGGAAAGTTTCAACGCAAACGTGGGCGTGAATGTTGCCAACCTCAGCATAGGCAAACACCATATCAAGGGTAACGTTTCGCTCTTTTACAGGGACACGAAAGGGATGATAAGACAGGCCGAAACACCGGGAAATACGGGTACAACTTACTACGAAAATTTGGAAAACGTACTGACTAAGGGGATAGATGCCGAAGTGAGCTATACGTATGCTAAAAAGTTGAATGTTACGATAAATGTATCGAAATTTGATGTGCTGTTCAATACCGAGTACAATCAAAAAGGTGAACGATACCTATACTACAAGCAACAGATAAGGAATGAACCGTCTTTCAAACTAAACACAGGGCTGACGTATTACATCGACCACCTGATAGTTCGAAACAGCAAAGCATCCATCAACTATCATATCCACTACGTGAATCGCTTTTTGCGAAATTGGTCGAATGTGGGAAGTACCAATCTGGAGGTAATCCCAACTCAGTTTGCCAACGATATGGGGCTGGTTTTCACGTTGCCCAACCGAAAAATAACCATCGGTGTGGATGCCAAAAACATCTTCAACAGACAGATATTCGACAACTTTGGTTTGCAAAAACCCGGTCGTGCATTTTACGGAAAAATTACATATACAATTTTATAATAATAAACTTTTGAGAAAATGAACATTTTAAAAACAACAACATTGGTTGCCCTTGGAGCAACGATAACACTTTCGTCCTGTGAAAGCGACAACGGTAGCACTCCTACACCTACCCCAACGGAGCAAAAACAATTTCAATTGGCTTTTGCAAGCGGTTCGGGGTCTATTTCAGGAACTTATCTGCAAGGCTTGGACGATGTAAGTACAGGAACTATCACTTTCGACGGCAAAGGCTCACACATCAGCACGGGACGTACATCACGTATTTTCCCTTCAGCCGACGGCAAATATGTGTACAGCTTGACATACCAACAAGGCACAATAGACAAATGGGCATTCAACGGCGGTAGCAATTACCAAAAAACAACCACAATTGATGCTTCTGTGCCACTGGGTACCAAATCGCTTCGTTTTTACAAACTCAATGAGGAAGTCGGTTCGCTTCACTACATTTCGGGGGAACCTGTTTTCGGAGCCGACAGCACCGACTACAAGCATCACGAAATGAAATTGACCATCGGGATATTGGACTTTGCCACAATGTCGCTCAAGGAGACTTATCTGAAAGCAGCTTCTTTTGTGATGCCCGGCAGCTTAGCAGCGGCAGGTTATCACATCACTCGTATAGACTGCCCCGTGCTGTCTAACGGTAAGCTCTATTATGGTGCTGCGTTGAGCAAATACAACTCCCAAACCAATCGCTCCGTAGAGGCAGACAAAGCTGTAACATTGGTTGTGGATTATCCGAGCTTGACCAATGCTACCGTAGTGGAAACAACTTTGGCAACGGGTTCTACCAACGGTTACCGCACGCCCACCCAGCACACCAACGAGCAAGGCGAAGTGTATCAATTGGTAAACAGCCGTAGTGGCAAAACTTCCATCGTGAAGTTGGTAAACGGCAAATACGACAGCTCCTACATTTTCAGCTTGGACGAAGCACTTGGCCGTCCCGGAAAAACATCAAGCAACGGCTTCTTCTATGTGGGCAACGGCATTGCATTTATGCCCTACGAGAAAAAACACTTGGAGCAAATACAAATCGGTGTTGACCCACAAGGAAATCCCAGCTACTCATCAGCTTGGGGATTGGCAAGGATAGACCTCAACAACAAAACGGCTGTGGACTTAGAAGTTCCAGAAAAATTGGGGCTCACACAATGGCAAAACTCCATTGTAAAAAATGGCAAATTCTATATTGCTCTTGCCCCTGTGGGTCAGGCGGGACACATCTATACTTTTGATGT
The DNA here is from genome assembly GCA_041793355.1 of Bacteroidota bacterium. GTDB lineage: Bacteria > Bacteroidota > Bacteroidia > Bacteroidales > Dysgonomonadaceae > UBA1309. The sequence continues at coordinate 6,820 of JBHBVA010000014.1, forward strand.
AAACTCCACATCTACTACAGGTACTAAGGGTGCAACCACTATTTCGGGTGCCGACCAATATTTTATCGGTATTTATTAGTAGAAGCTTGTAGCAGAATAAGTAGAGAAGAAAAAGAGTGGCAACCCTTTCGGATTACCACTCTTTCTTTGTTTACCTACACTGAAGCGACTGTGAACCACATCACAAAAAAAGGCTGTCCGAAAAGTTTTGGACAGCCTTTTTTTGATAATTTTACTCGTACCCTCCTCCACAAAGGGTATTCAAATATTCAATTCTCACACGGTTGGTTAAACTTTTCGGACAGCCTCCTCTTTTTTTTGCATGGATACTTCTCTACCTTTTGGCAGGTAACGTTATGCGAAACAGGGGATGCTCGGTGTGTTCACGGTGAATAATATCCACCATCTGTTTTACGATTCTGGGGTGTTGTGCAGATAGGTCATTATCCTCGTGCAGGTCGTTTCGCAAGTCGAATAATTTGCAATTCCCCTTTTGGACTACCAACTTCCAGTCGCCCATACGCAGCCCCATCATATCCGTTTCGTGAAACTCCCAATATAGAAACGGGTGCCGGCGTTGCTTCTTTGGCTTGCCCATCAGTGTGGGGTAAAACGAGATTCCATCGAACACATCATTTGCTCCGTTGGTGTATGCTTTCGGAAAGTTTTTGATGCCGGCTATATCGCAAAAGGTGGGCATAAGGTCGTAAAAGGCCAACTGGTGATGACTAACGCTACCGGCTTGCACCTTACCTTTCCAATATACGATGAACGGCACTCGAATACCGCCTTCGTGAGTGGAACGTTTGGTGCCTCGCAACACGTTGTCGTGGTTGAAAAATGCGGGGTCGGCTCCTCCTTCTTGGTGGGCTCCATTGTCGGAGGTGAAAATGACGATGGTGTTTTCGTCCAAACCTTTTTCTTTGAGCTTTTCCAAAATTTGCCCTACCTGCACGTCCAAACGGGTAACCATTGCAGCAAACTGCGTACGTGCATTTGTAGTGCTGTGGTAACGGCTCGGTATGTTTCCGGAAAATGTTTTTTCGGAAAGAAATTTTCCTTCATAACGTTGCACAAGGCTGTCGGCCGGTTGTGCCAACTCGGCGTGAGGCAACGTGTAGGTGAATATCCCCAAAAAAGGTTGGTCGGAAGATTGTTTGTCCAGCCACTCCATCGCCTTTTGATGGATGAGGTCGGCAGAGTACTGGGGTCGATTCAGATAGTCGGCACTACCCGGCATTCCGTATTTGATATTTTCGGAAAGTACTACCCGCTTTACGGCACTATCGCCTTGCGAACGGCTATATTCGTTCATAAAGTTGGGGTAGTAGGAATGTGCTTGAAACTGACAGATATAGCCGTAAAATTCATCGATACCACGTTTGTCGGGAGTAGATGCGGAAGATTCGTACCCGCCTGCCCACTTGCCAAACATTGCCGTGGCGTATCCGTTTTTCTTAAAAATTTCGGGTAACAGAATATGATTGTCGGCAAAAGGTTCTTGCCCTGCCCATCCTTCGGCATAGTCGTCGTTGTTGCCATATAAAGCCGGCACAAGATGCTCTCGCCAATATTCACGATTGCCCCGTATGTGGGTGTGTCCGGTATGTTGCCCTGTCATAAAAGTGGCTCTCGACGGAGCTGACACGGGGCTACCTGCATACGCCTGCGTAAAACGCATTCCTTGAGCTGCCATTCGGTCGATATTCGGGGTTGCTATCTTCTTCTGTCCATAGCACCCCACGTCGGTGTAGCCCATATCGTCGCACATTATAAACACGATATTGGGTTTGGTTTGAGCCTGTGCTACCCAAGGCAGTAGCATTCCCCAAAGGATTGATAATTTTTTCATACTTAGATTCAAATTATAAAAGTAACTTTTCCGTTGTTATTATAATCGCAAAAACGAAATGCCCCAAAATCAAAAACGAAATGTCCAAGAAACAGTAATATAGCTTCTTGAACGGAAACAATAAGCCCTGCAACTAATTTTAGCTGCAGGGCTTATTCA
>JBHBVA010000015.1:0-3059 GCA_041793355.1 Bacteroidota bacterium
CCACGATTTGCCTGCTGCCGGCGATACACACTTGCACCTCGATGCCAGCGTAACCGGTTTGGGCGGAGCAAGTTGTGGTCAGGGTGGTCCACTGCCCGATGAGTGTGCGTATGGAACATCGCAAACATTTAGTTTTGTAATCCGCCCTGTGAGCAAAGGTACAGATTTCACGCAAGCGGCAAACGTAAGTTTGAAAAGCGATGTAGTACCGGTTGCTACTCGTGATGTTTTGGGGTACGTGAGCCTTACCGGAGCTGCCGGCCATGAGTTTATGTACCGCATCGGAAGCAAAGGCAAGCCTCAGCGTTATACCGAGCCATTCTCTTTCAATCAAGGAGGAGAGCTCACGGTATGGAATGCTAACAACAAACTGAATGTAAGCACTTTCTCGTTCAAAAAGTTGGAAAATATTCCTGTAGGAATTGCTTTGGTGAGCAATCAAGAGGGGAGAGACCCGGCAACAAACTTGTTGGATAGCAATGCTTCTACTATTTGGCATACCGCCTATTCGGTAACGGTGGCACAATATCCTCACTGGATTGACTTTGATGCTTACAAAGAAAAAACGATGAAAGGGTTTACTTACTTGCCCCGTCAGGATGGCGTTCGAAATGGTGATATTAAGGACTATGTGATTGAATTGAGTGCCGATGGCAAAACGTGGCAGGAGATTGCCAAAGGAAGTTTTGAGAATAACAAAAAGCAAAAACGCGTAATGTTTAGCAAGCCCGTGAAAGCTCGCTATCTCCGCTTCAAAGCGTTGAATGCTCAAGACGGACAAGATTTTGCATCAGGTGCCGAATTTACTGTGATAGCAGACTAACACAGTTCCCTTGCGGGAATGGGAATAGAACGAAGGGGATGTCTCAGGTTAAGAGGCATCCTCTTTGCTTATTGCTAAAGGGTTATGTTTTTGGGAAAAATCGTTACCTTTGCGTAGAAACGAAGAAATGATGAAGATAAATATTCAAGTGGCGGTGATTTGTGTAGGGCTTCTGTTTGGGTTGTTTTCGTGCCGAAGCAAGAAAGAAATCATATCCCCACCTCAAAAAGATAGGCAATTATCGGAGCAACTGTTGCCTCCGCAGGAAATAGATGAAGACACATCCCCAAATTTGCGATTGGGTGCCGACAGAATGACGGAGCTGTTATCCAAAGTGAAGAACAAACGTGTCGGCTTGGTTATCAATCACACTTCACGGCTAAGCAATGGCACTCTTTTGACAGACACTTTGCAGAGTTTGGGTGTAGATGTTCGACGCATCTTTGCTCCCGAACATGGTTTTCGAGGGACGGCGGATGCCGGAGAAAAAATCAGAGATGGTAGGGACGGAAAAACAGGCATTCCCATTATTTCATTGTATGGAAAAAACTATAAACCGCAATCCGTTCATCTCTCCGATTTAGATGTGGTAGTGTACGATATGCAGGATGTAGGTGCCCGATTTTACACCTACATCAGTACCCTGCACTACGTAATGGAGGCCTGTGCCGAAAATAACGTGAAGGTGATTGTACTTGACCGCCCCAATCCGAATGATACGGTAGATGGCCCTGTGCTGGAGCCCGAATTTAAATCTTTCGTAGGCATGCACCCTATACCCGTACTGTATGGGCTTACGGTTGGGGAATTGGCGATGATGATAAATGGTGAGAAATGGCTGTCGAAAGGAGTGAAATGCGATTTGCGAGTGATAAAGATGAAAAATTGGAAACACGGTCAAAAATACGATTTGCCGATAAAACCATCTCCGAATTTGCCCAATAGTCAGTCTGTTAGACTGTACCCTTCCTTGTGCTTTTTCGAGGCAACGCAAATCAGCGTTGGGCGAGGAACCCCATATCCGTTTCAGGTAATTGGCTATCCTTCGCCGGATTTTGGAGCGTTTCGCTTTATGCCGGTGCCTACCGTTGGCTCCGACAAAAATCCTCTGCAAAAAAACAAGTGGTGCTATGGAGTAGATTTGCGAGAGCAACAAGTTGATACAGGGCTTCATTTACAGTGGTTAATCGATTTTTATCGGCTATGGGGACAGACCGGACGCTTTTTCTCGTCGGTTAGTTTTATGGATAAATTGGCAGGAACAGATAGGCTTCGCAAGCAGATAACCGCAGGGGCTACGGCACAAGAAATTCGCCAATCGTGGCAAGAAGACTTGAAGCAATATCGTAAGAAGAGGGAAAATTATCTTCTGTATGGCGAGTAAAAAAGTTTAGGTTGGTGTTTGATTATAAAGGTATTACAATATTATGCCATTCTTTTGATGAAAAAAAGTGTCGAAACTTTTGTGGAAAAAGAAAAACTATCTATCTTTGCAACCGCAAACGAGAAATGAATGCTCGTATGGCCCATTCGTCTATCGGTTAGGACGCAAGATTTTCATTCTTGAAAGAGGGGTTCGATTCCCCTATGGGCTACAGTTAACAAAGAATAGTAAAACGAGAAAAATTAGGATTAGTCAAAATGGCAAATCATAAATCAGCAATTAAAAGAATCAGACAAGCAAATGTAGCTCGCCTACGCAACAGATACGTTGCTAAAACTACACGTAATGCCGTTCGTAAGTTGCGTGCGTTGAGTGATAAAGCAGAAGCTCAAAAAATGTATCCATCTGTATGTTCTATGTTGGATAGATTAGCAAAACGTAATGTTATCCACAAGAACAAGGCTTCTAACTTGAAGTCGAAGTTGGCTATCCGCATAGCGAAATTGGCTTAGTTTCTGTAAAAGAACAAGAATTTTTCATAGCGTTTTAAATTATAAGTGGGGAAAGTGCTACTCTTTTTAGGGTAGCATTTTTCTTTTTTTTCTCGGTAGGTAAAAGTTGGAGTTTCTAGGGTGTACACCTGTGAAAAGTGTAGCTTTGTTGCCGATGATGCTTGCTAAATTGAAAGAGATTTGCTAAATTTGCTCAGTTTTTAAGTACGGAAATTTTCAGCTTTTTGAAAGACGTAAAATTCCGAAAATGAAGAGATTATAATGATAACAGAAGACGAAAAAAATACGGCGAGTAATGATTATTCGGCGAGTAGCATTCAAGTGTTGGAAGGCTTGGAGG
>JBHBVA010000016.1:0-13650 GCA_041793355.1 Bacteroidota bacterium
ATGTTTGCTTGCCGTGTTCAGGTTTATTCCCACCGAATTGACACAACTTTCCACCGTGAGGTCAAGAGCCGTTTTCAATTTAGCTTGATTTACATCGTGCTGATATTGTCCCACCCCGATAGATTTTGGGTCTATCTTCACTAATTCGGCAAGCGGGTCAATCAGACGGCGACCAATGGATACAGCCCCTCGCACCGTAACATCGTAGTCGGGAAACTCCTCGCGTGCCACTTTGGAGGCAGAGTAAACGGAGGCTCCGTTTTCGCTCACCACAAACACCTGAATGTCGTGATGGAAACGAATATGACCGATAAATTTTTCTGTTTCGCGGCTTGCCGTTCCGTTGCCTATGGCAATGGCATCCACCTTGTAGGCTTCTGCCAATTTAGCCACTTTTGCGGCAGATTTCCCCACTTCGTTTTGTGGCGGATGCGGATAAATGGTTTCGTTGTGCAGTAGTTCTCCCTGTTCGTTCAGGCAAACAATTTTGCATCCGGTACGAAATCCGGGGTCGATGCCCATCACACGCTTTTGCCCCAAAGGGGGAGCCAACAGCAACTGCCGAACATTGCCGGCAAACACTTTGATGGCATCGTCGTCGGCTTTTTCTTTTGCCAAGGCAATCGCTTCGCTCTCGATGGAAGGCTTTATCAACCGCTTGTAAGCATCCTTCACTGCCGCTGCCACCAGCTCCGATGCTTTGCCGGATGCTTTTACAAAACGCTGTTGTAAACGTTGTATGGTTTCTTCCTCGTCGGGCGATAGGTTTATGCGGATAAAGCCTTCGTTTTCTGCTCTGAGGATAGCCAGCAGGCGATGTGACGATGTGCGACGCAGAGGTTCGCTCCAATCGAAATAGTCGCGATACTTATCCCCCTCCTGTTCTTTACCTTTTATTACCTTAGTGGATATAACTGCCTGATGCCGAAAGCTGTTTCTCACGGTGGTTCTTGCCCAAACGCTTTCGCTTATCCACTCGGCAATGATGTCCGTTGCTCCTGCCACAGCTTCCTGCACTGATGCTACCTCGCCTTTTACAAAAGTGCGGGCTTTGCCCTCCACGTCTGTTTCGCCTTGTGCCATTATCAGCTTTGCCAGCCCTTCCAAGCCTCGCTCGCGGGCAATGCTTGCCCTTGTTTTTCGTTTGGGTTTGTAGGGCAAATAAATATCCTCTAATTCACTTGAAGTCAGCGTGTTTTCAATTTTTATGCGGAGTTCGTCGGTAAGCTTTCCTTGTTCGCATATCGATGCCAAAATGCTCTCCTTTCGCTTCTGTAGCTCCACACAGCGTTCGTATTGCTCCTTTACGGATGCAATTTGCACCTCATCCAATCCGCCCGTAGCCTCCTTGCGGTAGCGACTTATAAAAGGAATTGTTGCCCCTTCGTTGAGCAGATGTATAGTTTTTTCTATCTGTTTTTCAGATATTTGCAAATTGTTGGCAATCTGTTTGAATATGTGGGAGTGCATAGCAATTTCTATTTTTTATTGAGAGAAAATAAATCCCCCAATGTTGTCTCAAACAAAGGGGGATGTTTGCAATTTAATTTTTTAATTCCCGATGGTGATGCTTCGCGAACCGATGCGACTGCCATCGGCAAAAATATCGGCTCGGTAGGTACCGGCAGGCAAATATTCTTCTACGTTCCAGTATAGGGTAACAGGAGTTTCCTCTCCCGAATATTCTACCACACGTTTCATCGAATAGGCTATAGCCTTGTTCTCGTAAGCAAAAGTATTGCCTGCACTTTTGGTTAGCACATCGTCGTCGGGCTTCATAATGCGTACGTACACGGTGCGTTCTCCGGGTTGGGCTGTGATGTTTTTGGCAATGGAAAACGACACTATCAGTTGCTCCACTTTATCGATGCGTTTTTGGTCCTTTCCTTTTTTGTTGGTTGCCCTCAGAGTGATGCCCGTAGCGTCTAACTTGGAGGCAAGCACCACTTTTTCGTTGAGCGACTCGCTTTTTTGTCGCTCTTGTTCCAGCGAACGCGATGTTTCGTTGTATCGGTTGGTAATTTCGTTTTTCTCCTGCACAAGTCGCTCATTTGCACGGTTTAGCGAGTCTATCTGCACCACATACGAACGCAAAATTTTTCGCAGACTTGCCAGTTCGTTTGTCAGTTCCGCAATTTTAGCTCTGTCGGATGCTTTGGTGGCACGCAATTCCTCTTGCAGTCGTTGCACTTTGGCTTGTTCGCTTTCTAATTTTTGCAACAGCGAATCGTTTTTCACCGTGAATTTGAAACCCTCGTACTGCACGGCAAGGTTTTCGTATTCGTCCTCCAATTGCTTTTTGCTGATGTCGTTTTGCTCTTTAAGAGTTTCTATTTCAGCATCTTTTTGAGAAATATAATACCACGCACCTCCTGCCACACCAATAAGTAGCAGTACGAAAACAAGCGATATAATTAAAGTAGCGTAACTACGCTTAGGTGTTTGTTCCGACATAAAAAAATACTACAATCTTAAATAACGATGTTTACCCAAAAAACGAACTGCAAAAATAGTTTTTTGCCCGCAAATGGGCAAAATTGTTTTGACAAGCTATAAGATACAATCGGGATTCCTTGCTATAGCTATCGTTAATATGTTTATTTTCAGGTGTTTATTTTTATCGTTTTACCTTTGTATTTTACAAGATACGCCCCACTTGGCAAGGTCATATTCAGCCGAATACGGTTTGATGATGAGGTGCCCTTTTGTAACAACTTGCCTTGCAAGTCAAAAATTTCGTAGTACCCAAACACCGTATCTACAGTATTAAGTGCCAGTATGGTATTGGAAGATTTTTCAAACACCACAACTTCGCGAGGAGCCGTTTCAGAGCTTACGGCGGAGCTATACGCATCTACAATACGCACGGCGAAATCCTCTACCCGTCCGTAAAGCAAGGTGTCGCAGGCTTGGCCTTCTGTCCAATCGCCTCTTACTCGCATTCGTAAGTAAGTGTTTTTCACGGCATTGCCGGGTGGAGTAAAGGTGATGGTTAGCACCTCTCCTTTGGTAGAGTTTTTGTCGCAAATAACCTCGCCATCATTTGGAGACTCGGAGAAGATGCCATCGTTGTTGAAATCAATCCACACCTTGTAATATCCGGGATTTACTTGACTGGTTGTGATGGTTATCGTACTTTCTTCGGACGCAGAAATGTCAGTATAACTTTTTGATAAACAGTTATTTGTGGTGTGGTCTGCATAAAAATTGGTAGCAGAAGCGTGGTCGTTGCCTACGTGATTGATATCGTTGAGCCGGATGTGCGACATTGTTACCGAAAAACCGGGATTTTTAATGCCGGACGGATTGCAAGTTGCGGGGGACAAAGATAAGTCGATGGAGGATGCAGCATCGGGTTCGGTGGCTCCCAACGAATTGACCAATGCTCCCTTGAATGTGAAAAACTGTGCCAAAGCCCGTTCGCGTTGGCCAACGGTGAATTTCAGCTTAACGGCGGCATAATTCATAATATTATACTGTATGCCCTCGTAGGGAAGGCCCGTACAGGGATTAATGGTAGTATCGGTAGGCATTGGCGATACGTTCAGCAAATTAGCCGTTGGCTCGGTGTCGCATATTTGGTCATTATCCTTTGTACAATCGTTATTGGCCGGGCAATGTTTGGCTTCCACAGTTTCGTTTTCGTCGGGAGTAATGGTTGCTCCCACAAACGGATGGTCGAGCCCCAGCGAGTGCCCGATTTCGTGTGCTAATGTGTTATCGTGCAGATTGGTTACTACGGTTGCTTTCATCACCGTTTCGTAAAGCGACCACGTCGTATTGGGAAAAGTAGCCCATCCCATCAGCCCCCATCTCGTCTTGTCCCCATCAAATCCGGTTACGACGTAAATGTTGTAATAATGGCCGTCGGTCCAGTGAGGAGCCAATTTTCTCATTTGGTCGGTAGTGATACAGGAGTCTTTATGTGTTTTGTCGAACTTTATACCGCCGTGGTCATATCCGGGTAGCGAGCTTCCGTTGTAGCGGATAATGCCCGTAGTAGGTTGGCAGGATGAGGTTCGCTTGGCTAATACCAACCGAAAGGGGATAACTGTACCTCCGTGTTTGCCCTCTCCCTCGGCAAAATAGCCATTGCCGTAGGTGGTGGCAAACATTTTGTTGCAGTTATCTATCCAGGTGCGTATCTGTTCGTCGGTACGCTTCAGGTGGCTGAGTGAGTCGGCATTGGACTCTATAACGTGTACCACCACAGGAATTTCGTAAATGGGACCTTGATAGATTCCTCCACTACGCAAGTCGGAAGTTTTTATCCCCAAAGTTTGCAGATAACGCTGTATTCCTCGCTTTCTGATTTGCTCGTCCAACTGCTTTTGCATTTCTTTTGCAACGTGCAATTGTTCTTCTATCACGCTACGCCGATGGTCGGCACCACACACTTGAGCTTGCACTCTCAGCAAACCGAACACGGACAGACTGAGTATGGCAAGAGTACGGATGGTTTTTATTTTCATTGTATATAAGAAACTATTTTAAATTTATACTAAAATAAAATTCAACAATATTTGAGTTTTATAGTAAAAAAAGAGTTGTTTGCATTGTTGAATGCCATCTCTTTTTGTTCCTGTTGGTTCATTTTCGTTTTCCATTTCCTTTTTACAAAAGGAGAAACGAAATAATTGGACATCTATTGCCAAACAAACACCAAATTCGTCTGATAAAATCAATAATACTCTGTGATTAGCATCAGGCGAAAGAATAAGCGAAAATAACAAAATATTTTGGGCGAATGCGTCTTTTTCGTCCGTTTTGTTGTGTAGAGATAAAAAAAACAAGCACTCTTTTGGGGGAATACTTGCTTTTCGGGTTTATAAACAAGGGGAAATTTCGTGGATATGCTTTTGCCCTCGTTCCCTGCGTTGTGTTACACGGGGCAATTGATTTAATTGCTACCCACTCACTCGTCCATCATAGCTCCGCTCCACAAAAAGCGACCGCCATACACCGCCAAACATCCGCCTAAGCCTTGATAAAAGGGAGCAATAATATGGGTAGGCAACAGCTGAAAGTGCCGAACGGTGATACCCAACACCACCATAAACACGATAACAAGCCAGCCTTTGAGGTCGAAAAACGAAAGCGGATTGCGTGGTGCGTCTAATTTGCTGATGCGATGCAGATTGCGTTTGTACGACCGCTGAAAAATAAACGCAAAAAAAAGCGTTGTGAGCAATACTCCCACAAAATGAAGCAAAGGCGAGTGTTGCCATTGCCACACTTTCACCCCGATATGAAACACATTCACACCCGCCACAAGCCACATACAACCAGCGGCGAATACCAAGTTTTTTTTCTTTATCTGCATTGTTCCCTTGTTGCAAAATTACCTTTTACAAGAAACAAAAAAGTGGGGAATAAGTTCTTATATCCCCCACTCTTACGATTTTCTGATGCTACCAAAGATTAGTACACGTGTCCGTCTTCTTTCAAATCCTCAGCTCTGAACTTTTTACGCTCCAACGAACGCCAAGCATAAAAAATATAAGCCAACACAAACGGTACGAGTATGGAAACATACGCCATTGCCGTAAGCGTAAACTCGCTGGAAGAAGAATTAAAAATGGTGAGCGAGCTTTGCGGATTTACCGACGAGGGGTAATAAGCCGTGTTGTTGTAACCCGCCAAAAGGAACAGCATACACACCGTTACTATCGTGCCGATGCCACTAAACCAAATGCCCGACTGGAATTGCTTTTGAAACACCGTGCGACCAATACCGTACAACACAGCTACCACACCTAACAAGAAGAATACCAATACAATAGGCATCTCCACCAAATTTGTCAGGTATTTATAGGCTTGCAACGACACTTCCTTCGTTTCGGGGTTTACGGCATAGCCTTCGCCTACCAAAATCCAGATAACAAATGCCAAGAAGAAAACCACAAAAGGTAAAGCATTGTACACAAGATATTTGCGTGTTCGTTCCATTAAATCTCCTTGCTCAATGCGATTGATAAGATACAAACAAGCATTGGTACGAACGAGGAACAAAACAGTGAAGCCCAGCAACCAGTTGCGGAAGTCGCCCAAAGCCTCTAAGCCGTGCAACGGATTTTGCCAACGGCTGATAACGATGCCCAAAGGCTCTACGCTACCCAAGTTGGCAATATTGCCTTTTTCCACCGAAAACTCGGCACCCGTAAAAAATGTAGCAACTGCCGCTCCAATCAAAAATGGTCCGAACATTCCGTTGACGAACAAGAAAGTTTGGTACGTTTTCGACCCGAAAGTGTTGCCCGGACGCGACATGTATTCGTACGAAATAGCTTGCACCACGAAGCAAAGCAGAATGAGCATCCACACCCAATACGCTCCGCCAAAACTGGTGGAGTAAAACAGCGGAAACGATGCGAAGAAAGCTCCACCAAAGGTTACTAATGTAGTGAAAGTGTATTCCCACTTCCGTCCGAAAGCATTTACCAACAAATGGCGGTGCTTCTCGTCCTTGCCCAACGAAAAGAGCATAGACTGTCCGCCTTGCACCATCAGTAGAAACACCAAAATACCTGCCAACAAACTGATGATGAACCACCAGTAATGTTGTAAGAATGAGTATTCAAACATAATTGTAATCTCTTTTTTTAGGTTATGAAAAAACTGTCCTCAACTACACACTATTCGGCACCGGGACCTTTTTTGATTTGCTTCAACATAATGCGTACCTCTGCCACCAACAAGGCGGTGAAGAGAGCCAAGAAGATGAAGAACGTGAGTTTTACTGAATCTACTGACAAAGCCGAAATGGCCGCTTGTAGCGGTAACACATCTTGAATGGCCCAAGGCTGACGACCTACCTCAGCCACAATCCAGCCGGCTTGACTGCAAATGTACGCCAAAGGCACTGCCAAAATACTGATGCGGAGCAACCATTTTTTGCCATCCAGCTTGTTGTGGAACAATAAGAACGCCAGCAAGGGGAAAAGCACCACAAAGAAACCTCCGATGTACACCATCACCCGGAACGACCAAAACACCATTGGCAGATTGGGAATAAGCTGTTCGGGAGTGTCCAAGTAGCCGTATCCGAAGTAAGGATAATTCTCTTTCAACGTAGCTTTGTGTGTGGCGGCGGTAGCTTCATCGCCGGCTTTTTTTGCCAGTTGGTAGTCGCTTAGAGCCTGTATGGCGATGCGTCCGCGTCTTTGTTTCTCCTCAAACGACAGAGCCACCGTTCCGTCCGGTTGTGTGTAGCCTCCCTCTATAATATCTCTGATGCCGGGTACAAAAGCGTCAAAATCGTTGTAGCCCAATAGCGAAAGAGCTTTTGGCATTTCTATTTTCAGAGAATGTGCTTCTTGCCCGTCGTTGTATTTTTTGTCGGTATTAGGCACCGAAAAAACAATAAGGCCTGCACCTTTTTTGCCCTCGTAAAGTCCCTCCATCGTGGCAAGTTTCATCGGTTGTTTTTGTGCTACCCAAAAAGCCGAACCGTGCCCCGTCCACAGCGTAAGCAGAATGGCCACAGTACCGAAAACGGAGGCAACTTTCATACTCTGTTTTGCAAATTCCGACTCGCGATTTTTCAGCATATACCAAGCCGAAACACCTATCACAAACGCAGCACCCAGCACCCAGCACGAAATAACGGTGTGGAAAAACTTGTTGATGGCAACGGGCGAAAGAGCCACTGCCCAAAAGTCGTTCATCTCGTTACGCACCGTGTCGGGATTAAATTCCATTCCCACAGGATATTGCATCCACGCATTAGCCACCAAAATCCACAGTGCCGAAAGGGTAGCTCCCGTAACGGTGAGCCAAGTGGCAGCCAAGTGCATTTTTTTGCTTACACGTTTCCATCCGAAGAACATTATGGAGATAAATGTAGCTTCCATAAAGAACGCCAAGATGCCCTCGATGGCAAGCGGAGCCCCAAAAATGTCGCCCACAAACCAACTGTAGTTAGACCAGTTGGTACCGAACTGAAACTCCAAAATGATGCCGGTGGCAACACCGATGGCAAAGTTGATGCCGAAAACTGTCATCCAAAATTTAGCTGTACGCTTCCACTGCTCATTGCCGGTGCGTACATACATCGTTTCCATAATGGACATTATAACACCCAGCCCCAGCGTGAGCGGCACAAAAATCCAATGGTACATAGCTGTCAATGCAAATTGGGCTCTCGACCAATCAATCAATGACGAATTTAAGATTTCCATACAATTAAAATTATTTAAAACATTCGTAAAACTTTTACTTAGCTCTATCTATCAACTCTGTGCCAACGTACTCGGCTTTCTTCTCGGTAGTGTCGGCTTTCGATTTCAAAAAGTTGGGGAAGAAAAAGGGCTTCAGCACCAAAAACATTATGCAGAGTTTGATGATGACAATGAGCCACAACACACGTCCCAGCTTCATTGCCTTGAATCCGTCCCAAAACATTGAAAAAAAGTTGAACTTTTGAGGTTGTACCTCATTTTCAGTACTTTTCATTTGTTGCTTAAATTATCTGTAATTTACTTTCTGCTTTACGTGGGTTGATAGAGAAAAACATGAGCTTTTACAAAACCACCTCTTTCAGCGGCAGGTCGAAGGCTTTTGCCACCCCCTCGTACACCACGTCGCCGTTCAGCACGTTTAAGCCTTTGCGGAGGGGTTCGTTCTCCTTTAAAGCCGCCCGCCATCCCTTGTTGGCTATCAGCTTCACATAGGGCAAAGTGGCGTTGGTCAGGGCTTTTGTAGAGGTCATAGGCACAGCTCCCGGCATATTTGCCACCGAATAATGTATCACTCCATCTACCTCATACACAGGGTCGGCATGCGTAGTAGCGTGCGTGGTTTCAAAGCATCCGCCTTGGTCCACAGCCACGTCCACCAGCACCGTACCCGGTTGCATCGTTTTCAGCATATCGCGAGTTACTACACACGGAGCTTTTGCACCCGGTAGCAACACGGCACCCACCACCAAATCGGCAGTTTACACCAGCTGACGAATGGTGTATGCGTCAGAAAATTGGGTAACTACATTGGCAGGCATCACACTGTTCAGATGGCGTAAACGCGAAAGATTGGTATCCAAAATAGTAACCGAAGCACCCAAACCGGCAGCCATTGTGGCGGCTTGCGTACCTACGATGCCTCCGCCTATCACCAGCACGTTGGCGGGACGAACACCCGGCACTCCACCCAGCAGAATACCTTTTCCGCCTTGTGGTTTTTCCAGATATTTAGCCCCTTCTTGCACTGCCATTCGTCCTGCCACTTCACTCATCGGAACAAGCAAAGGCAAACTTCTGTCGGGCAACTCCACCGTTTCGTAGGCAATACATACGGCTCCGCTTTTGCACATTGCCTGCGTAAGCGGAAGGCTTGATGCAAAGTGAAAGTAGGTGAACACAATTTGGTCCTTGCGAATCAGGTTGTATTCTTGTTCGATGGGTTCTTTCACCTTTACAATCATTTCGGCTACGTCAAACACCTCTTTTGCCGTTGGCAGAATAATAGCTCCTGCTTCCAAGTATTGGGCATCGCTGATGCCACTGCCTATGCCTGCTTGTGTTTCCACAAACACTTGATGTCCGGCTTGTAATAACTCGTACACACCGGCAGGTGTCATTGCCACTCGATTTTCGTTGTTTTTGATTTCTTTTGGAATTCCAATTTTCATACGCTTGATGTTTAGATGGTTATAATTTTGATGAAAAATATTGTCTTGGTTTGTTATTGCCCTGAACTACGCTTTTTCTCCGAACACAACATCAGCAAGCATTTGGTTGCAAACTATGCCTCGCCCATGCTTTGAATACTTTGTTCACCGGTATCGATGGTGCCGTGTTGTTGCTCAAAGCGAGCCACATTGTCGGCCAATGCGTGCAGCAGTCTTTTGGCGTGTTCGGGAGCAAGAATGACGCGTGAACGCACTTTTGCTTTGGGAACACCGGGAAATACGCTGGCAAAGTCCACTATAAACTCCGACGTGGAGTGTGTGATGATTGCCAAGTTTGAGTACACGCCGAAAGCTACCTCGTCGTTGAGTTCCAATTGTAATTGTCCGTTGTCTTGATTATTTTCCATTTCTATTTACTTTTTCTAAATGAGTTTTTAAAATTAAATTACGGCTTCAAAAGTAGGGATAAATTTTGAACCTGATGCCGTTTGTTTCCACTTTTTTGGGGAATTTGCGATGGGAAATTAGGTTGCGTTTGTTTCTGCTATCTTTCAATAGAGTGTTTTAAGGGCAACACAGGGGTTGGTTTTTATCCGGTTGTGTGGTAGCAAAAGGCGAAATATGCGTTGTGAAGTATGTTTTTGCGGTGTTTAAAAATCAATGTTTGAGGCACACAAGTGGTTTTTGTCTTGCTATCTGCTACGAAAATATTACTTTTGTGCCTTAGCTGCAAAAGCAACAAAAACCGAAAATTGTACGTACAGCATAACAAAAAGATATGGACAAATGTAAACAACAGGGATTTACCACTAAGGTAATTGCCCAAAAGTATCAACGCAAAGATGCTCACGGAGCTATCACGATGCCTATTTATCGCAATGCGGCATTCGAATTTGCATCGGCAGAGAGCATTGCCAACGCTTTTCAGTATAAGGAGGAGCAAGCATCGCACACTTATACGCGGATTTCGAACCCTACGGTAGAAAACCTCGAAAACAAAATCAAAACGGCTTCGGGTGCAAAGCAAGTGCAAATATTGTCGTCGGGTATGGCTGCAATATCCAACGTGTTTATGAATATCGCTTATGCCGGAGCCAACATCGTAACCTCGCCACACTTGTTTGGCAACACGTTTTCGTTTCTGAAATTTACGCTGGGCAACTATGGCGTGGAGGTGCGGTTTGTTGATACCGACAACCTGCAAGCCATCGAGCAGGCTATCGACCAAAACACGGTAGCTTTCTTTTGCGAACTTATCACCAATCCGCATATGGAGGTTGCCGACTTGGAACGTATTTCGCCCATCTTGAAAGCGAAAAATGTACCGATGATTGTGGACAGTACCATCGTGCCTTGGTGCGGATTTCAGGCGGTGCGTTTCGGGGTAGATATTGAGGTGGTATCCACCACCAAATACATTTCGGGAGGTGCTACCAGCGTGGGCGGAGCCATTTTGGACTACGGCACGTTCGATTGGGCAAATAACAAGGTGTTGGCCACTTTCCCCGAAAGTGACGAAATGTCTCGCTTTTCGTTCCGCCTGAAGCGGGAAATAGCTCGTAACTTGGGTGCCTGCATCGATGCCGATGCCGCCTATATGCAAGCACTGGGAATGGAAACATTGGAGCTGCGGTTCAACAAGATGGCCGATGCCGCTTGCGAACTGGCACACTTCCTCAGCGAGCAACCCCAAGTGCAACACGTGGGCTACACGGCACTTGCCACTTCGCCATACAAGGCCGTGAGCGACAAAATGTTTACTTCCAATCCGGGAGCGATGCTCACCTTTCAACTTGCATCGCAGGAGCAATGTTTTGCCCTGATGAACAACCTGTCCATCATCCGCCGGGCTACCAACCTGTTCGACAGCAAAACGCTTATCATTCACCCTTATTCCACCATTTACGGCACGTTCAGCGATGCTTTAAAGGACGAAATGGGCATCAAACCCAACGAGTTGCGTCTTTCTGTCGGGTTGGAAAACGTAAGCGACCTCAAAAACGATTTGCGTGCTGCTTTGGAAGCTCTTTGAATCACTTTTTGCAGGTAGAATATGCAGGTACACTTCACCATACACGCCCACACGGAATGGGGCGAACAGTTGTTTTTGGTTCCGCAAGCGGAAAACACTTCTGCCATCCCGATGCGTTGCGTTTCGCCGGGCATTTGGCAAACACAAGTGGAACGGCTAAACAATTGCACTAAATACCACTACTGCAAAAAACGAAACAACGAGGTAGTGGCAAGCGAACCGCAAGGTATTCACACCCTTCCTTCGGTCGTTGGCGAGAAGATATTTTCCGTTACGGACGAGTGGACCGAAAACGATATTCCGGCTTTTGTGCAACAATCGTCGTTGCCACAGGTACTTGCTCCGCGTCCGGCAGTAGCTGTGGATATTCCGGCGGAAGGGGGATGGATTGTGTTTCGGGCAACGAACTTGTTTCTCCGCCCTACCGAACGTATAGTGATAGTCGGTGAGACAACTGTTTTGGGTGGTTGGGACATCTCTCTATCCCCCGAAATGCAATGTGTAGCACCGGGCGAATGGCAAATACACATCCCTGCCGACCAGCTGAACGGAAGCGTAGCCTACAAATATTGTGTGGTGAACGACCATTCGGGCGAACAGGCTTGGCAACAGGGGGACAATCGCACTTTGGAAGTTTGTGCCGATATTCGTTTGCAATTTGTAAATATTGATATTCATCCGATTATACTGTCTGCATTCCGTTCGGCGGGAGTAGTTGTTCCCATCTTTTCGCTCCGAACGGCTAAAAATTGGGGGGTAGGCGACTTCCCTTCCATCAAACAAATGGTGGATTGGGCTTCGCTTGTTGGGTTGCGTATTATCCAAACCCTGCCCGTAAACGATACTACCAACCACCATACGTGGCAAGATTCGTACCCCTACAATGCCATTTCGGTGAATGCCTTGCATCCGCTTTATCTGGGTGCTGAAGATGTGCCTTTGCGGGATGAGGCGGCAATGTCGGCTTTCCGCCAACAAGGAGAACGATTAAATGCCTTGCCCGACGTGGATTATGAAGCTGCAATGAAGCTCAAGCAAGCTTACATAGATGCTTTGTTTGCCGAACAGGCTGATGAGGTAGAGGCTTCGCCGGAATATGCGGCTTTTAGGCTTCGCAACGAGCAATGGTTGCCGGCCTATGCTTTTTTCAGTGTGTTACGCAACTTGTTTGGCACAGCCGATTTTTCGCAATGGAGCGTAGGTGCAACATATCATCCTACCCAAGTAGAAAACTTTTTGCGGAGCAACGAAACGTATTGGCAGGAGGTTCGCAAATGCTATTTTGTACAGTACCTGCTGGACAAACAATTGCGAGAAGCAAGCCTGTATGCCCGTAGTAAAGGGGTGATACTCAAAGGAGATATTCCCATCGGTATCAATCCTCACAGTGCAGATGCGTGGACACACGCACCATTATTCAACATGAACACGCAAACAGGGGCTCCGCCCGACGACTTTGCCGTATTGGGGCAAAATTGGGGCTTTCCCACCTACAATTGGGAGCGGATGGCTGAAGATGGTTACAAGTGGTGGCGACAACGTTTTGCCAAGATGGCAGACTACTTTGATGCTTATCGCATAGACCATATTTTGGGATTTTTCCGCATCTGGCAAATTCCCAAAACCGCTGTGCATGCTCTGCTGGGACATTTCAATCCCGCCCTGCCACTTTCTGCAGAAGAGTTGCAATCGTTTGGCATAACAACAGATACTTGCGAGGCGGCAATTGCTTCGCTGTCGCTCGAAAATGCCCAAAAACACTTTGGCGAGCATTGGGACGAAGCAGTTCGTTACCTGCACATCACTGACCAACGCTGCTATTTGCGAAGTGAGATAAACGCACAGTCGCTGATAGTAAGCCACTTTGCTAATAAGTTGCCAGCCGAGCAAACACTTTGCCGGTTGCTTTTGCACTTTTGCAACGAGGTGCTTTTTGTTCGCGACAAAGTGCAACCTCACCTGCTACATCCTCGCATTTCGGCCTATCAAA
>JBHBVA010000017.1:0-3012 GCA_041793355.1 Bacteroidota bacterium
AGCGTGAACGTGGTATCACCATCAAAAGCCACGCCATACAAATGGAGTATGTGCTAAATGGCGAAAAATACATTCTCAACCTGATAGACACTCCGGGACACGTCGATTTTTCATACGAAGTGTCGCGTTCTATAGCCGCTTGCGAGGGAGCATTGTTGATAGTAGATGCCGCACAAGGCATTCAAGCACAAACCATCTCGAACTTGTATATGGCTATCGAAAACGATTTGGAAATCATTCCCATTCTGAACAAGATAGACCTGCCCAGTGCGATGCCCGAAGAGGTGGAAGAGCAAATTATCGAACTTTTGGGCTGTAAGCCCGAAGACATCATCCGTGCGTCCGGCAAAACGGGACAGGGTGTGTATGATATTTTGGAAGCCATCGTAACAAGGATTCCTGCCCCCAAAGGCGACCCCGAAGCTCCGTTGCAGGCATTGATTTTCGACTCGGTATTCAACTCCTTTCGGGGAATCATTGCCTACTTCAAAATCGTGAACGGCTCTATCCGAAAAGGCGACCTTGTGAAATTTTTCGCCACCGGCAAAGAATACGATGCCGACGAAGTGGGCATATTAAAACTTACGATGACCCCTCGCGACGAAATTCATTGTGGCGATGTAGGCTACATTATTTCCGGTATCAAAACGTCCAAAGAAGTAAAAGTGGGAGATACCATTACCCACGTAAAACGTCCGTGCGAGAAGGCCATAGATGGCTTTGAGGAAGTGAAACCGATGGTTTTTGCCGGAGTATATCCTATTGACAGTGAAGATTTTGAGGACTTAAGAGCATCATTAGAAAAATTACAACTGAATGATGCCTCGCTTACGTTTCAACCCGAATCGTCGGTAGCATTAGGTTTTGGGTTCCGTTGCGGATTTTTGGGGCTGTTGCATATGGAGATTATCCAAGAGCGTTTGGACAGAGAGTTTAACATGGACGTAATTACCACAGTGCCAAACGTTTCGTACATCGTACACGATAAAAAAGGTAACACCAAAGAGGTGCACAACCCGGCCGGACTGCCCGACCCTACACTCATCGACTACATCGAAGAGCCGTACATTCGAGCATCGGTTATCACCAATCTTGCATACATTGGTCCCATTATGACCCTCTGTTTGGGCAAACGAGGCATACTCATCAAGCAAGATTATATTTCGGGCGACCGTGTGGAAATTATTTATGATATTCCTTTGGGCGAAATCGTTATCGACTTTTACGACAAACTAAAAAGCATCTCGAAAGGATACGCTTCATTCGACTACCACATACACGACTATCGTGAGTCACGACTCGTGAAATTGGACATCCTGCTCAACGGCGAAAGCGTGGACGCACTTTCAACCCTCACGCACATCGACAATGCGGTAACATTTGGTCGCCGAATGTGCGAAAAGCTGAAGGAACTGATACCTCGTCAGCAATTCGACATCGCTATTCAGGCAGCTATCGGAGCCAAAATTATCGCTCGCGAAACAATTAAAGCCGTGCGTAAGGACGTTACCGCAAAATGTTACGGTGGCGATATTTCCCGCAAGCGGAAATTGCTCGAAAAACAAAAAGAGGGAAAGAAGCGGATGAAACAAGTAGGTAACGTGGAAGTTCCGCAAAAAGCCTTTTTGGCAGTGCTAAAGCTAGATTAGGTATTTGCATTACGAACAATATTAAATACAGTGCTATGACAACAATTACCATTACTCAGCTATACCAATTATTGAGCGAGAGAACCGACGCTAAAACAGCCGAAGCTCTAACAAGCTATATAGCCCAAAAAGTAGAGGCAGAAATAATGGCTCAAAAGGAAGTTTTATCAACTAAGGAAGATATAACGTTAGCACGTGCGGAAATCCGAACAGAAATTCAGCAAGCCAAAGTGGATATGCTTAAGTGGTTTGTGGGATTGTTTATGGCATTGGCCTTAATGATTATAGGATTATATCTGAAATAAATATTCCGCAAAAAGCTTTCTTGGCGGTACTAAAACTGGATTAGGTTTAATAGAATAACAATAAAAATATACGTAATACACTTAGAATGAGAAAATGGCGTATTGAAGACTCTGCCGAGCTATACAACATTACAGGATGGGGCATCAACTACTTCTCTATCAACGAAAAAGGCAACGTAAAGGTAACCCCGAAACGTGATGGTGTGGCAGTAGATTTGAAGGAACTGATTGACGAGTTGCAGCTAAAAGATATTGCGGCTCCCGTGTTGGTTCGCTTCCCCGATATTTTGGACAACCGTATTGAAAAAATATCCAACTGCTTCAAAATTGCGGCAGAAGAATACAACTACACGGGACAAAACCACTTGATATATCCTATCAAAGTGAACCAAATGCGTCCCGTAGTGGAAGAGCTGGTAAGCCACGGAAAGAAGTTCAACATCGGACTCGAAGCCGGCTCAAAACCGGAGCTTCACGCAGTTATCGCCATCAACACAGACAAAGATTCGCTCATTATTTGCAACGGCTACAAGGATGAAAGCTTTATTGAGCTGGCACTGTTGGCACAAAAGATGGGCAAAAGAGTCTTTATCGTGGTGGAAAAACTCAATGAGTTGCCACTCATTACCAAAGTGGCAAAACGACTAAAAATTGTTCCCAACATCGGGATGCGTATCAAGCTCGCAAGCTCCGGCAGTGGCAAATGGGAAGAATCAGGAGGTGATGGCAGCAAGTTCGGGCTAAATTCCAGCGAGCTGCTCGAAGCATTGGACTACCTAACTAAGAACAATTTGCAGGAATCGCTTTCGCTTATCCACTTCCACATTGGCAGTCAGGTAACCAAAATCCGTCGCATCAAAACCGCCCTGCGTGAAGCGGCACAATTTTACGTGCAATTGCATCGGATGGGCTTTCCTGTAGAGTTTGTGGATATTGGCGGAGGTTTGGGGGTGGACTACGATGGCACTCGTTCGTCGTACAGCGAAAGCAGTGTAAATTACTCCATTCAGGAGTATGTAAACGACAGCGTGTTTACTATGGTGGATGCCGCCAACAAA
>JBHBVA010000018.1:0-3048 GCA_041793355.1 Bacteroidota bacterium
AAGCATTGAGTGGCGATACGGAAAGGACTTTCACTAATCACGAAGGAAATGTGTGGAGTTATCCCAAAGCAACAACCGATGCTATGGCTTGTGCCTACAGATACGTTCGGCACGGGACTTTAAGTGGGGATAACCTTACAGACCGCCTTACAGTAGATGTAGTGTATTTGGGGCCAAACTCGACGGAAACAGTAGAAACACTTGCTACAAAAAGCGAAGCTTTCTGGACCGCAGGATTCAGTAGAACTTTCCCTGCTGCCGGATATACTACTGCCGGAAATGTTGGAGAGATTTATTATTTGGTAGATAGAGGTAGAGGGTTAGCTATGCTTACAACTACACGGCATAATATGGTTAATACAGAAGCTACGTTATTAGGCCTCCACGCATATCGACATATAAATGAAGTTTACCAAACTCATCATATTACTGTCACAGGATTGTTACTTCGTTTGTTCAAAAATAGTGTAGAATAAAAAAACACTTCCCCTCCCCCTGCGTTTTTGCATTGCCCGTTTCCCGCAGGGGGCGGAAGTCAGGGTATTGTTGTTACTGTGGCAATACCCCGCGTTTGAAAATAGAAAAGGGTGAAAAATGCCTCCGCCATCGGCTTGTGAAAAGTCGAGGCGGAGGTTTTTCTATGTGTTACAAAAATAGGGAATGTGGAGTAAATCCAAATTACGTAGTGGAGATTCTTTTGCGGGTCAATGGCTTACCTAAGGGCTATTTTGACCAATATTTGCTGTAAAAAGGCCATTTCATTTTAGAGTGTAAGTACTTGATTTATAAAAGGTAATTTAGCTTTTATGTCTGAATATTTTCTACTGCTATGCAGTAAGATTTTCAGAAGCTAAAGTACAACTATTTCTACTGCGGAATCCGGGTTAAATATGTCATTCTTAGTTTTTAAGATAAAGCACTTCGACATTGCATCTGATTGTCAGCACGTTATAAATACATCTAAAAAAAACACCAATAAAAGTTTTGTAATCTCGAAAAAGTGCGTACCTTTGTCGCCGGGTAAGTCCTATACGACCAGCTCCCTTCGAATCCCCCAGGGTTTGATCGCAGCAAGGGTAGTAGGTTGTAGCGGTGCGATGTAGTTAGCTTACCCTTTTGCCCCTTTAGCTCAGTTGGCCAGAGCACGTGATTTGTAATCTCGGGGTCGTTGGTTCGAATCCGACAAGGGGCTCAAAAACTTTGATTTTTAAAGTATAGAGAAAATTTAGATTTAAAGACTACGTGAAGGTATTTACTGTGAGGTAAGTGCTTTTTTTGTTTTCACGTCCTACCTTTATGCTATCTCACTCCCGAATATTTTCTTTCTTACGGCAACACATCAATCGCCGGCCTGCCTGAAAGAAGCCTCTTTTTATCCTCAAGTGCAACATTAAATCCACACTCCGCAATGGGAAAAGTTGATATTTTAGCCTTTGAAAATCCAACTGCGTAGCAGTAGAAAATATCCGGGTACAATAATCGAATTACTCCCTATCAATCAGTCAGTTACATTTTGTAACGGAATAGCCTTTTTAAAAGCTGATGTTGGAAAAATTACCCTTAAGAGACTATTGCACTCTCTTTGCTATTTTCGACATTTGGGCTTGGTCATTTACAGATGCAAACACCCTTCGCCCTCAGCCTTAATGCCTTGCGATCACCGCATTCTCCAAAGTCTGGCAAAATAACAAGTTGCACTTGTCATTTTGAAGCCCGCAAGGGCGGTCTTCTTAAACAAAGCCATTGATTCGCAAAATAGTCTCCACTACGCAATCCGGATTAAAAACAGGCTATACCACAACCGACTGATAATAAAGATAGTACTATCTTTTTTTCTCGGAAGTAATTATTCTAACAGATTTTCATTCTCTGTACCCGAAATAATACGATTTAGAACTATAATAAATTCATTTACTCCATCCCCGGCAGCAGCCAATTCAGGGATATATCCTACTTCAAATTTAAAGAGTATAGGTTTGCGATTGGGCACATTCACCAAAACTCCATCTTGATATAAATTGTAGTACAACACATCTTTAATAGGGATAGCCTTTGTTACGTTGTTCTGCTTGCCCACAAATAATATCCGCTCACCGGTGATAAACAAACGACCTATATCCACCGGTGTAAAACGAGTTATCTCATTACCTATCATAGACATAGCACCCGCACGCAACATTCCGCTTTGCCACCTGATACCCGAATAGATTACGTTGTAACGAACGGTCTTTTCTTGCAAAAGAGTTACGGTGTTTATCCTGTGATATATCACTTCATTGTCGTGCAAATTCAATCCATATCGCTCTGCATCGACAACGGACAGCTTTTCATATAGCAACCGATGACGTTCTGAAACAGCCCACTGATAAGCAAGGAATGTAAAATATCCATCGTGTCGTGTTTCACTCTTATCAAAAGGAAGCACTTGCCCGATGGTATCCGAATTCTTGCAATAGGCTATTTCCTTAGGCATTCCGCATTCCACATAAATATCTAAGAATGACAATACCTTATTTTCCCGAAACATTGCTTCAACTTTTTGTAACCATCGTTGTTGCTCCGGTGTCATAAGTGCAGCCTCATCGCCAATTGCTATTTCGTTCGTGCTTGTTGCTCTGGCGATAATGATTATCACAAGGCATATAAAAAACGTTCCTATCAGTGTATAAAAAATCAGCTCTGCCATAATGTTATATTTTCTTATTTTATTGGGATATACACATTCTATTTTGCCTTAGTTTATATCTAATAGCTATAAATATTGTGCAAGAAAATATTAGTTGTAAATAAATTTCCCTGTTGTTATCACATATTAGTTAGCTGTGCAAAGATAATAATACATTTTACACATATTACACTTTACTCAAAAAAAATACTCACAAATAAACCCAAATTACGCAATAGATTACAAGTAAAGAGACTATTGCATAATACGGCACTCGCTTCGTTATTTTCGACATTAGCTCCGCTCGCACTGCGTGGTCGGGCTTTTCGGTCATTTCTCCCCTCGCCCTCAGTCTTAATGCCTTGCGATTATCGCATTCTCCA
>JBHBVA010000019.1:0-4188 GCA_041793355.1 Bacteroidota bacterium
AAACGACTACGACACTACCTTTATCCACCGGCACCTGATTGCGGGGCGGTTGCCGTCCGACGGCGGAAACAACGAAGTGGTAATTTCGCAACACACGGCAAAACGCTTGCATCTGCAACCGGACGACCGCTTTCTCATCTATTTTGTAAAAGACCACATTGTAGCACGCAAATTGCACATCGTGGGCATCTACGAAACAGGGTTAGAGGAACACGACAAACTACTGGCAATCATACGAATACCGATACTACAACGTATCAATAAATGGTTGCCCGACCAATACAGCGGTGTAGAAATATCCGTAAACGACATCGAACAAAGCTATGCAGTGAAGCACGCACTACAGGTGCAAACATCGCTCGTGTACGACCGACAGGGAACGGCTTATCACGTTTCTACTGCCGACGAAATGCGTCCCGACATATTCGGATGGCTACAATTGCTGGATATGAACACTATCGTGATTATTGTGCTGATGCTCGTGGTGTCGGGAGTTACTATGATTTCGGGACTCCTTATCATTATTTTGGAGCATACGCAATTCATCGGATTACTCAAAGCACTGGGAACCACCAATATACGCATCCGCCGTATTTTTCTGTATTTCGCCTCTTTCATCATCCTCAAAGGGATGCTGCTTGGTAATATCATCGGTATAGGATTGTGCTGGTTACAACTTCACTTTGGCATCATCAAATTGGATGCTTCCACTTACTATCTATCGGAAGTACCCATAGAGCTAAACGGCTGGTATATAATAGCTATCAATTTGGGAGCCTTTGCTATTTCCTTACTAATGATGATAGCACCGTCAATGCTCATTTCACGCATATCACCAGCAAAAGCCATCAAATTTGAATAGTTTGTCCTCTTTTGCTCCGATTTGCAAAAGAAGAAACTTTGCACCTATCAAGTTTTGTAAACTCTGCTTTGCAATATGTTGCAATTTTGAAAAATCTAATTGTCTGTCGTATACAAAACCTTGTAGCAGATGTGTTTTTTCCAAAGATTAGATTGCTACTTTGCTGAAAAATACCTACTTTTGTATGCCCTTACAGCGTGATGCATGTTCGATATTTACAAGAACTGCTTTGAAGCTGATGATGAGGAAGTTATTTGCGAAACTTATTTTTTATAACAATAAATTTTTACAACAAAAAATGATTAAAGTAGGTATTAACGGTTTTGGACGCATTGGTCGGCTTGTATTCCGTGCAGCTCAAAAGAGAAACGACATTCAAGTAGTTGGTATCAACGACCTTATCGACGTTGAGTATATGGCTTATATGTTGAAGTACGACTCTATCCACGGTCGCTTCGACGGTACAGTAGAGGTGAAAGATGGCAAGTTGGTGGTGAACGGCAACGCTATCCGCGTAACTGCTGAGAGAAATCCTGCTGACTTGAAATGGAATGAAGTAGATGCAGAATATGTGGTAGAATCAACAGGCTTGTTCCTTACAAAAGAAACAGCTCAGCAACACATCACTGCCGGTGCGAAATATGTGGTAATGTCAGCTCCTTCAAAAGACGACACTCCAATGTTCGTTTGCGGTGTGAACACTGATTCTTACGTAAAAGGTACTCAAATCGTTTCTAACGCATCTTGTACTACAAACTGCTTGGCTCCTATCGCTAAAGTATTGAACGACAAATTCGGTATCACCGATGGTTTGATGACAACCGTACACGCTACTACTGCTACTCAAAAAACAGTGGATGGTCCTTCTGTAAAAGACTGGCGTGGTGGACGTGCTGCTGCCGGCAACATTATCCCATCTTCAACAGGTGCTGCTAAAGCCGTAGGTAAAGTTATCCCCGTGTTGAACGGCAAACTTACAGGTATGGCATTCCGCGTTCCCACTTTGGACGTGTCTGTAGTGGATTTGACCGTAAACTTGGCAAAAGAAACTACTTATGCTGAAATCTGTGCCGCAATGAAAGAGGCTTCAGAAGGCGAATTGAAAGGTATCCTTGGCTACACTGAGGATGAAGTGGTTTCAACAGACTTCTTGGGCGACGCTCGCACATCTATCTTCGATGCAAAAGCCGGTATCCAATTGACTCCAAAATTCGTGAAAGTGGTATCTTGGTACGACAACGAGTGGGGTTACTCAAACAAAGTGCTCGAACTTATCGCAGCAATGAAAAAAGTAAACGGATAATCTCCGCCTACTTGTTTGACATACAACCTAAAAAGCACCTCGAAACATCGGGGTGCTTTTCTTCTGTGTATATGTTGCTGATAAAGTGTTATCTTTGTACCAAATATGTAAAACTGCGTTTCAGAGTTGAATAGCCTTTGGCTACCAAACAAGTAAAGCAAAAAAAGAAAAGTTATAATGTGGATAGTAATTCTATTGATAGTAGCAATATATGTTGTAGGTAATTATTACCTTTATAATCGCATTCGGCGGATGTTGCCGTCGGGCAGAGGTGTTACGTTGGGCATCGCATCGTTGGTGATAGTGGGAGCTGTGTCGTTTTTTGTATATCAAATCCTGCACGATGAATTACCTTACCAAGTGTCTAAATTTTTGCTGTTTGCGGGTACTACGTGGATGACGTTTTTTGCGTATATGTTGATGATATTGTTAGTGGTTTCTGTTATTGGATTGGTAAACAGGTATTTGCCATCTTGCACCAAAACGACATTTTTTAGTTACACGCAGGAAAACGTAGTGATGCTGGGTTTGATGTTCGCATTTGTGGTGATGCTGTTGGTGGGAGGACACTTTAAATATTTGTGGAAAACACGGGTAGAAGTGCCTGTAAAATTGAAAAAGGCACTATCTGCCGATAGCCTTTCGCAGAAAAAATTGAAAGTGTTGGGGCTGTCGGATATGCACTTGGGCTATGGTATAGGTAGTGATGAATTAGAAGATTGGGTACAGAAAATCAATGCCGAGAAGCCGGACATCGTTCTTATAGCCGGCGACTTGATAGACAACTCGGTAAAACCGTTGGTAGAATTGCAGATAGATACCATTCTTTGCAAAATAAAAGCTCCGTTGGGAGTGTATGCGTGTTTGGGAAATCACGAATATATAGCAGGCAAAGAGCAGAGTATTAACTTCTTGCGTAAGTCGAATATTCGCTTGTTGGTGGACGAGGTGGCAATGGTGGATAGTGCCTTTTATGTGGTAGGGCGAGATGATAGAATGAATCGGTACCGACTGTCACTAAAGGAGTTGACAGCCAATCTTGACCATTCTAAACCCATTTTTTTGATTGATCATCAACCAGCCGATTTGAATGAAACCTCCTCATGTGGTGTAGATTTGCTACTGTCGGGGCATACGCATGCTGGACAAGTGTGGCCTGCCACGTGGTTGGTAAAACGGATGTATGAAAATCCACACGGATATGTAAAGAAAGGTAATTCACATATTTACGTATCGTCGGGAATTGGGCTTTGGGGTGGAAAGTTCCGCATCGGGAGCCAATCGGAATATGTAGTGTTTGAAGTTACCGGATTGTGAATATAAAATTGGAGATAAAATACAAATGGAAGGAATAAAAAATTTGTTGTTCGACTTTGGTGGTGTGATTGTAGGCTTGGACAAAAGTGCAGCCGTGCGACGTTTCAAAGAGATTGGGGCAGCTGACATTGAAAATTATTTGAACGAGTATCGTCAGACGGGAATCTTTCTGGAGCTGGAAGAAGGTAAAATTTCGCTGGCGGAATTTAATAATCGCTTTCGCGAAACATTCGGCGAAAACATCACCGATGAGGAAATTGCATCTGGATGGATGGCATTTCTTACCGGTATTCCGCCCTACAAACTGGAATTGTTGGACGAGTTACGTAAAAAATATAACGTTTATCTGTTGAGTAATACTAATCCCGTGATTGCGGGTTGGGCTCACTCGGCAGACTTTACACCATCGGGGAGAACGCTGGACACGTATTTCGACAAGTGCTATTTGTCGTACCAAATGGGATGTGCCAAGCCTGACGCTATTATTTATGAGAAAGTGATAGCGGATGGTATCAAAGCTGAAGAAACTTTGTTTTTGGACGATGGACAAGCAAATTTGGATGCTGCTGCCAAACTGGGCTTCAAAACCTATTTGGTGAATCAAGATGAAGATTTGCGGAAAGTTTTTCAATAACCCTGAAATGGAGCAAAGGTTGTGCAGATACTACCACTAAATGCCATAGACGATTCGTTGCGATTGGTGGCC
>JBHBVA010000020.1:0-2686 GCA_041793355.1 Bacteroidota bacterium
CTTTTTCGGCAAGGAATCCTTAAAACTTTTTGTACATTTGCATACCTCAATAAAACAAAATGGTGAAGCAATGAAAAATATGAGCATACAGCAACGTCTTACAGCTTTGCGGGAATATATGCAAAAAGCAGATTTGCAAGCATTTATAATTCCAAGTAGTGATGTTCATCAAAGTGAATATCCTGCGGAGCATTGGCAAAGCAGGCAATGGATAAGTGGCTTTACGGGGTCGGCGGGAACGGTGGTCGTTATCTTGTCCGATGCCGTACTGTGGACAGATTCCCGATATTTTTTACAAGCAGAAAATGAATTGCAAGACAGTACCATTCGCCTTTTCAAGAGTGGTCTGCCCGACACTCCCGGCATAGCCCAATGGCTTACGTCTTGTTTACCGCAAGGGGCTGTTGTCGGAGTGGATGGCAACGTGTATTCCGCACGCGAGATGCAAAACCTACAGGCCGAATTGCAAGTGGCCGGTCTGCAAGTGAATGCAGCTTGCGAGCCGTTCGGTGAAATTTGGACAGACCGTCCCCCCATTCCCGAAAATCCGGTATTTGTGTTGCCAGATGCAAGTGTTGGGCTGTCCGTAGCGGAAAAAATAGAGGCTGTGAACGAACGTCTGTCGCATTTGGGGGCAGATGCTTTGTTGGTAGCATCGTTAGACACAGTGGCATGGCTCTTTAATATGCGAGGTAACGATGTGGCGTATAATCCTGTGTTTGTGGCTTTTGCTTATGTCAGCAAGAGCGAA
The DNA here is from genome assembly GCA_041793355.1 of Bacteroidota bacterium. Lineage (GTDB taxonomy): Bacteria > Bacteroidota > Bacteroidia > Bacteroidales > Dysgonomonadaceae > UBA1309. The sequence continues at coordinate 752 of JBHBVA010000020.1, forward strand.
AGCGTGCTTTTTATCCACCCCAAAAAGATAAATAGCGACCAAATTCGCCATCTGCAAACCGAAGGCGTAACGGTGGCACATTACGACAAGGTGTACGAGTTTGTTTCCCGTCTGTCGGGACAACGTATTTGTGTGCCATCGGATAAAGTTTCTTATACGCTTTACCAGGCGGTAGCTGTCAAAAATACTATTGTGCAGGCTATTTCTCCTGCCGATATGTTGAAGGCTGCCAAAAATGAAACCGAACTCAACGGCATCCGTTCGGCAATGCGGAAAGACGGTGTGGCACTTGTGCGTTTCTTTCGGTGGTTGGAGCAAGCTGTACCGCAAGGGAATGTAACAGAGCATACAGTCGCCGAAAAATTGGTGGAATATCGCAGTGAACAACTGCAATTTGTGGGCGAAAGTTTTGGCACTATCGCAGGCTATATGGCAAATGGGGCTATCGTCCATTACCATGCCCATCCACACACGGCAGCTACTATCTGCCCCGATGGCTTATTGCTTGTCGATTCCGGAGCCCAGTATATTGATGGCACTACGGACGTAACCCGAACGGTGGCTGTGGGTGCCGTTTCGGACGAAATGAAACAAGATTACACACTTGTGTTGAAAGGGCATATTGCCTTGGCACGGGCATCTTTTCCGGTGGGAACGCGTGGAGCACAGTTAGATGTATTGGCACGCCAATATTTGTGGCAAAATGGTGCCAACTATTTGCACGGCACAGGGCACGGAATCGGGCATTTTTTGAATGTACACGAGGGGCCCCAAAGCATTCGAGCAGAAGAAAATCCGGTGGCATTGCAGGTAGGAATGATGTTGTCGAACGAGCCCGGTGTGTATCGTGCCGGACGGTACGGTATTCGCCTCGAAAACCTGATTGCAGTAGCAACAAAAGGCGAGCCTACCGAGTTTGGGCAATTCCTCCATTTTGAAACACTCACACTTTGCCCGTTCGACCTCGCACCGCTAAATTCCTTTTTGCTGACGGAAGAGGAGAAAGATTGGCTAAATGCTTATCACGAAATGGTGTACAGAGAACTTTCCCCCTTGTTGCTACCCGATGAGGTGGAGTGGCTAAAACTGAAAACGACTCCTATAAAATAACTAACAACCGAAATATATTCAACATAAATAATATGGCTTTAATAAAAGAAGTGCGGGGATTTACTCCCTCGATAGGGAAAAATGCCTTTTTGGCAGAAAATGCAACCATCATTGGCGATGTGGTGATGGGCGACGATTGCAGTGTGTGGTTTAATGCCGTTCTGCGTGGCGATGTTAACTCCATTCGTATAGGCAATCGTGTTAATATTCAGGATGGTAGCGTACTACATACACTCTACCAAAAATCTACGGTGGAGATTGGGGATGATGTTTCCATTGGACATAACGTAGTGATACACGGAGCAAAAATAGAAAACGGAGCCTTGATAGGAATGGGAGCCATTGTGTTAGACCATGCCGTGATTGGTGAAGGTGCCATTATTGCCGCAGGCTCGGTGGTACTTAGCGGAACAAAAGTGGAGCCGGGAAGCATTTATGCCGGTGTCCCTGCCAAATTTGTGAAGATGGTGGATGCCGAACAAGCTAAGGAAATGAATCAGAAAATAGCTAAAAATTACATCATGTATTCCGGTTGGTTTAAGGATGCAGAGGAGTGAAACCCCTCTCGACACGAAAAAAACATAAAGCATAGCCCCCCTCACCTACTCCTACTATTTTGAACTTTGATGTAAGAAAGAGACGGCTCCGAAAATAAAAGGGTTTGCCCGTGCTATGACGGAAAAACCCTTTCTTTGTCTGTTTTCAGCATTCTCACTCTTCCCTCTCCATATTATACGCCCCTAAAACGTTAAAACTCTGTTAAACGTCCGACCAAATTTGGCCCGACGTTTTTTTTTTTTTGCTTTGCACGCCGTTTCTAAAAAA
>JBHBVA010000021.1:0-2663 GCA_041793355.1 Bacteroidota bacterium
GAGAACACCTTACAGGCATTCTCGCTAAAATAATCCTTGCAGAAAGGAAGGGATTCGAACCCTCGATACGGTTACCCGTATATCACCTTTCCAGGGTGACCTCTTCAACCACTCGAGCACCTTTCTTCGTTTTACGGCGACAAAGGTAACTCTTTTTTCCGATGCAGTAAAAAAGTTTCTATCCTTTTTCGCAAAAAAACATTGGATAATCACTTTCGCATGGGCAAAATATTACTACCTTTGCAGCCGAAAATACCGCACACGTGGTGGAATTGGTAGACACGCTGCTCTCAGAAGGCAGTGCCCGCAAGGGCGTGTGAGTTCAAATCTCGTCGTGTGCACAAAATCAAAAAGCGAAGCCCACTCATCTAAACGTGGGCTTCTGTTGTTGAAAAAGTAGCAAACTATGTTTGAATAGATGTTACCTTTAATGTAATAAAAAATATCTCGTATGTTATTGTCGATGACAGGCTTTGGCAAAGCCACCTCTGAACTTCCGGGTAAAAAAATCGTAGTTGAAATCAAATCACTCAACAGTAAGCAACTCGACTTATCAACTCGCATTCCCAACGCATATAAGGAGAAAGAAATAGAACTTCGCAATACCATTGCCCGCGTATTGGAACGCGGCAAGGTAGAAGTGAATATATACACCGAAAATGTTGGAAAAGTAGTTTCTACGAAGATAAACCAGAATGAATTAGAGGCTTATTATCAGCAAATTAAGCAATCTGCTACACAATTGGGGGTAGCGGAACCCGGTGAAAGTTTGTTCAACATTCTGTTGCGTATGCCTGACGTGATGAAAAGCGAAACGCAAGAAGTGTCGGATGCCGAGTGGATAGCATTGAACAGTTCGGTAAAGCAAGCTATGGTACAGCTGATAGAGTTCCGCTTGCAGGAAGGAGAAATGCTGGAGGCCTTGTTCCGTAGCAAGATAGCTAACATTGCCCACCTGCTGAACGAAGTGGAGCAATACGAAACGGAGCGTGTGGAAAAAATTCGCCTCCGCATAGAAGAGGCTTTGCAAAAAATCGGTGAAAAAGACTACGATAAAAATCGATTGGAGCAGGAGATGATTTATTACATCGAAAAATTGGATGTAAACGAAGAAAAAAATCGCCTTAACAATCATCTGCAATATTTTATCGAAACGATGGAGGGAAAATCCGGACAAGGGAAAAAGTTGGGCTTCATACTGCAAGAAATTGGTCGGGAAATCAATACATTGGGTTCCAAATCGAACCACGCCGAGATGCAAAAAATTGTGGTGCAAATGAAAGATGACCTGGAGCAAATGAAAGAGCAGATTTTGAATGTAATGTAAAAAAACGAAATGGGTAAACTTATTATTTTTTCGGCACCATCGGGTGCAGGCAAATCCACCATTGTAAATTATCTGCTTAGCAAGCCCGAACTGCGTTTGCAATTCTCCATATCGGCAACCAGCCGCTTGCCGCGAGGGGAAGAGCAGCACGGCAGGGAGTATTATTTTCTATCGCCGGACGAATTTAGACAACGAATTGAAAACAAAGAGTTTATAGAATACGAGGAGGTTTATCCCGACCGATTTTACGGAACGTTCCGCAGCGAAATAGACCGCATATTCGCCAACGGCGATAACGTAATTTTTGATGTGGATGTGGTAGGCGGATGCAACTTAAAGCAAATTTTCGGTAAAAAGGATGCACTGTCGGTTTTCATAATGCCGCCAAGCATTGAGGAGCTTCGTCGTCGCCTTATCGGCAGAGGAACAGACTCGCCGGAGGTGATAGAAACACGTGTAAATAAGGCAGAACAAGAATTGGAATTTGCCCCTCGCTTTGACGTAAGGATACTGAACGACGACCTCGAACGTGCAAAGTCCGAAACGTATTTGGTCATCAAAACCTTCTTGGAGGGATGAAAATAGGTATTTATTCGGGGTCGTTCAATCCCATTCATCACGGGCATCTGATGATTGCCAACTATATGGCTGAATTTGCCGGACTGGATGAAGTGTGGTTTGTGCTGAGTCCGCATAATCCGTTGAAAAATAAGGATATACTTGCATCGGAAAGGCATCGCACACAAATGTTGGAACTGGCATTGAGTGGTTTTTCCCGATTGAAGGTGTGCGACATTGAGCTTCGCCTTCCCCGTCCGTCTTATACCATCGACACGCTTACTGCTTTACAAAAACAATATCCGCAACATTCGTTTTCGCTCATCATCGGGTCCGACAATTGGGCGGTGTTTGGGCAATGGAAGGATTACGAATCTCTGATTCAGCTACATAAAGTATTGATTTACGAGCGACTAAATTATCCTATTCACATTCCGCCTCGCTTTCGCGGACAGGTGGAAACAGCCGATGCACCCATCATCGAACTTTCGTCCACGTTTTTACGCGATGCTATTGCAAACGGAAAGGACGTACGGGCCTTTCTTCCGCCACCGGTGTGGGAATATATCAAAAGGGAAAGAATGTACCTTTACGCCGATAAGTGTTCGCTTGAAACACAGAGGGCTAAGTGCCTAAAATAAGGGGATTGCAGGTGCAAGCAGGCGTGGTATTCATACTGTGAAGCAACGGTAGTAATCCATCATTCCCGAAATCAGCCCTATTAGCCCGATAATAAAAAGGATGCTTCCTAACACGATATTGAACGCTTTCAGCCCCC
>JBHBVA010000022.1:0-5935 GCA_041793355.1 Bacteroidota bacterium
CAGGCCTTGTTTAGTTTGGCCAGAAAAATGTACTTCACTATTGATAGGTACAATACTGACAACGCTTCTCGATTCAGGGCCACAGCAGACCCTATGGTATTCTTCAACAACGGAGGCTACGTTAACATAAAAATGACAACTGATGCCGGCAAATTCCAAGCTCACGGAGGAGCCCCAGGCATTACCGCAGAGCAGGCCTCTTTTGACAAAAGTGGCAATGCAGGTAATGGCAACGATGCAAAATTCGTTTTCACCGAAGTTACCGATGCGGCCGTAGTTACGATACGTGCCAATATTGACGGCCTTACAGGTGCGGCCTACACGGTAAACGACAACCCGGTTAGTAGCAATCCGTTTGTAGCACTCACCACAGGCGATGGTGCCGTAACGGAATTGCGAGTGGCAAGCACCGAAATTCCCACAGGCTACACTTTCACCGGCTTCACCTGGCCGGGACAAACGGAACCTCAAGCAACTCCCACCATTCCCGTAAGTGCGTTGGAGGCGCATCGAGATTTCGTAATCACAGCCAACTATGCCCCCTCGTTTTACAGCAATAGCTTTGGCGAAAAATGGGTACGCATATTTATGGTGCGAAGCGACTGCGAAAACTACGCTTGGCGACTGAATGATGGCAACGGTTCAGCAAACTTAACGATTACCACTGCACCCGTCGATTATGCGGACGACCGCTTTTTGTGGTGTTTTGTGGGTAACGACGGACGCAATTTCACCATCAAGAATAAGGCTACAGGAGCCGAATTTGCACTCACCACCGCAGCGTCGGCCCCCCAAAACGATGCCGTACCTTTCCTCACCGCTGCCGGCTCTGCCAAAAGCTGGAAACACAGCTTAGCTACAGCCAACGGTAAATCGGGCTACAAATTCAACGTAACCAGCGGAGGAGAAAACAAGTCGCCCAACGCACACGGAGGAAAAGGCAGGGGCCTGGCATATTGGGACATAGATGCCGGTAGCCTTTGGCGTGTGGAATATGCAAATGCCACTGTTACGCTCAATACGGCGGTGAGGGAGAGAGATACAAATACAAACCCCCTGCCCGCCACTCAAAAGCTGATGGCACGTGTGCAAGTTGCAGGTAGCACAGCCGGCATCAACGTTGTTTCGCAAGCTCTGCTCACGGCCGGCGAACCTAAACAGCTGCACCTGCCTACCACCGGAAACTTCACGTTGGCAACTCCCATCGCAATGCGTAACTTCGGCTCCGCACAAGCAAGCTACTCGAATGGCCAAGCCGTTCAAGGAGATGTTTCATACTCAATTACAGCTACTTATGTAAACGAGAATGCACACTACCTGTTCACCAACTCTTCTGCTTCGGTAGGGCACTACAAAGTGCCTGCGGTAGCCGTAGCACCCTGTGGCGATGTATTGGCAATAGCAAACTACAGCCTATTGGGCGAAACTGCACAAACGGATGGCCCCTATCACACCTCTGCCGGCATTTTGGGCGGAGCAAGCAACAGCAGAACCGTTCCCGGAAAAATCAGGCTGGCCCTTCGCGTGAGCAACGATGGAAACAACTGGGCAGAACCCACCTTTATCACACCCGATAACGCCACTTACGGCGATGCAGCCATCACGGCCGACCACAAAGAGAACAAAGTGCTGGTGATGGTAGCCAAAGTTACGGGCGATAGAACGTTCAATAACTCGTCCCGTACCAATCGCTTGGGAATAGCCCGGATAGTGGGAACCAAAACCGATGCAGGATGGACTTGGTCCGCCCCCCAAGACGCAACAGAAGCCATCTACGGACTGAACAACAATATCATTGCAGCCTACTTTTCATCAGGACGCATTTTGCAAAGCAAGGTGGTGAAAAACGGTTCGCACTTCCGCTTGTACGCCCCTATCCTTACTCGCGAAAGCAATAGCACCGGCTGGAAAAACCGTGTAGTATATTCCGACGACTTTGGAACAACCTGGCATCTACTGGGCACAACGATAGCTATTGACGGAGCCGACGAGAGTACACTGGTGGAGGCTCCCGATGGCCGTGTAATCATTTCGAGTCGCAAAGATGCCGGTCGCAAGTTCAACATATTCACCTACACCAACATCAAAACAAGCAACGACGGTGCGTGGGGAGCACAGATAAACGATGCTTTAGGCCAAAACAACAGTGCCTCTTGCAACGGCGAAATGCTACTTGTGAACGTAAAACGGAATAACCAAAGTAAAGCCCTGATGTTGCACTCTTTGCCAATGACAAACGCCTACAGCCAAGTGGGCATTTACCACAAGGAGATGAACGTTGCCGCTACGGAAATAAGTGCTTGGGGATATAATTGGACTCCCTCGCAGGCTGTGGGCGGAACATCTTCCGGCTACTCTACTATGGATGTGCAAAAAGATGGCAACATTGGCTTCTTCTTTGAAGAAAACCTTGCAGGAGCAGGCTACGATATGGTGTACAAAGCTTTGCCTGTCAGCACATTCAACTCTTCATATACGGTGAATACCGACGTGGTGGCAGAGGCTGTAAACGCAACAAGCAATACCGGCTTTGTGGGTAGCTACGAAACAGATGCCGATGTGGCAGATTTGGTACAAGCCAACACAGCCTACAGCACCCAAACAGCATTGCTCCGCCGTGTGGAAGCTGAAATGAACCACTTGAAAGTGATGAAAACACGCATTCCGTTTGATGTAAACAAATATTACAGAATACACGATGCCGGCAATACAAGCCGAGTTTTGCAATTGAACTACTTCTCGGATATAGCCGACTGGGCGGATGTAAACCCAGCCCTCGTCAGCCAGTTTTGGAAATTTTCGCACACCGGATTGGGCAAAATAAGCAACCCCAACGTGGGCACTCACAAAAGTCTTTCGTCTCAAGCTGCTTTGGAAGAAGACGGAAGTGTTACCTCCAACCAATTGGCTGTGGAACAAACCGGTAGCATCTTCACATTTACGGATAGCGAAAGTATGGAAATGACAGCGAACGGCGTAACCACTTTCCTCCTCAAACCCATCGAATCCGTTTCGGTAAATGTGGCATCCAACTACTCCACGTTTTACTACCCCTTTGCGGTAACCATCCCCGACGGCATAACCGTGTATAGTGGTGCTACCACCACTACTGAGGGTAGCCAATTGGTGTTGCAACGTGTGGATGACCAAACCGTTCCCGCCCTTACGCCCGCCGTGTTGCAAGCCGAAACACCCGGCAACAAAGTGTTTGCCATCAACTACGCCAACAACACACCAAGTGGCACAAACAGCAACAGTGGCTCGCTACGCGGCGTACTTGCTTCACAAGTGCTGGGTGTGGGCAACTACATTTTACGCACGGTAGGGGTGCCTACTCCCGGCTTCTACGAGGTGAAAGTGGCTAACACAAGAATTCCTGCCAACAGAGCCTACATCGTGGCCGGAGCATTTGGCAACGGACAACCATCGTTCCTGCCTTTTGCCGACGGAGAGAAACCCACCACAAGCATCCACAGTGCAACAACCAACAGCAAGGCTGTGAGGTATTACAACCTGAACGGTACGCCTGTGGCGAAACCTGTTCCCGGAACGATGTACATCACTTCCGACGGTAAAAAGGTGATATTCAAATAATAAAACAAAAGGAGAAATATCTTATGAAAGCGAAATATCAAAAGCCTTACGGTGCAGTGGTAAACCTGCGAATGGACTTGACAGTGCTGAACTCCGGCAGCGGAAAACTCACCATCTCCGGCGACGGAAGCCGTATGATAATAAATGGTCCTGCCCCGATGATAGAGGACAACAGAGCCGATGTGGCTGAGGGCAGAGCACCTCGTCCGCACAGATAGCAAAGCGTAGGAATTTTCAAAATTCCCACAACAGCAAAAAAGGCGATTAGGTTTCACAACTTAATCGCCTTTTTCCGTCTTTTTTGCCTTCGTGCTATGCACTCGGAAAGCCCAAACATACACCGACGGAAACAACCTGGCAAGCCAATATCTGCAGAAAAACGCTACGCCCTATACACAACATAACCATTATGGCTATTCGCAATATTCAAATAAGCAAATAAAACGCTAATTTAAAGACACTTACAAACTCATTAAAAACATCTGTGTTTCTATGGAAAATTACTTCCGCAAGCGGATGCTATCGATAACGTGGCCGTGTGTTTTATGCAGAATCAGGCTGGCACGTTCGCGTGTAGGCTGAATATTCCGGCGGAGATTCTCCAAATTCACCCGTCGCCAAATGTCGGTTGCCACTTGCACCGCCTCCCGTTCCGACAGCTTAGAATATGCCACAAAGTACGACTGGGGGTCGCTGAAGGCACTTTTTCGCAGTTTCAGAAAGCGGGAAATATACCACTCCTCCAGCAACTTTTCGTCTGCATCCACAAAAATAGAGAAGTCCACAAAGTTTGATACGAACACACTTGAACGTTCTTTATATGGGTAGTCGCAACCACTTTGCAATACATTCAGCCCTTCCAAGATAAGAATGTCGGGTTGGTCGATATGGTGAAAGTCGTTGGGGACAATATCATAAATGAGGTGCGAATATTTGGGAGCTTGTATGTGCCGTTTTCCCGACTTCAAGTCCATCACAAACTGCAACAGCCGACGAGTATCGTACGATTCGGGAAAACCTTTCTTCTGCATCAGTCCACGCTCTTCTAACACGGCATTGGGATGCAAAAAACCATCAGTGGTAATCAAATCCACCTTCATACTGGGGCTCCAGTGTCGCAACAATGCCTGCAACACCCTCGAAGTAGTGCTTTTGCCCACCGACACGCTACCCGACACCCCGATGATGAACGGAATGCGTTCGGCCGGGTGGTTCAAAAACTTCATCAGCACCGCCTGCCTGTTGAGGCGGGCATTCACGTAGTAGCTCAGCAACCGCGACAAGGGCAGATAAATATCCCTTACCTCCTCCATCGACAGTTCGTCGTCAATACCTTTGAGGCTTTTCACCTCGCTGAAAGTCAGCGTCATTGGCTCCGAATTACGCAGTGCCGCCCATTTTTCCCTATCGAAGTGCAGATAAGGACTTTGTGATGTTATATCCATTTTTTATCACTCGATGCAGAAAGCGTTATTCATACGCACTCTGCTATTTTTGCTCGTGCAAAAGTAGGACAAAACCTTTGCATTCACATTCTTTTTCAGATAATTATGCTCAAAAAAAACTTTCCACAATGAACAAAGCGGGGCAAATATCCGTTAAAAGCTCCGATTGGAGCCGATGCTCCAACGCAAAGAGAAGATTGAACACGTTTTTTATACGCAAAAAAAGAATATGCAAGACGAGCAAGACAAGATATTGGAGGAATTGACCACGAGCGAATACAAGTACGGTTTTGTTACCGACATCGAAACGGAGGTGATTCCTGTGGGGCTGAACGAGGATGTGGTACGCCTTATCTCGAAAAAGAAAAACGAGCCGGAATGGCTGTTAGACTACCGTTTGAAGGCATTTGCCTACTGGAAGACACTGGAAACTCCCACGTGGGCTCATCTTAAGATCCCCGAAATAGATTACCAATCTATCAGCTACTATGCTGCCCCGAAAAAGAAAGACGGCCCCAAAAGTTTGGACGAAGTGGACCCCGAGCTGCTGAAAACATTCGAAAAGCTGGGCATCCCCTTGCACGAACGCGAAGTGCTGGCAGGTGTTACGCCTATGGCTGTGGATGCCGTGGTGGACAGCGTGTCGGTAAAAACCACTTTCAAAAAAACACTTTCGGAGAAGGGGATTATCTTCTGCTCGTTTAGCGAAGCCGTGCAGGAACATCCCGAATTGGTGAAGAAATATTTGGGTTCGGTAGTGCCTTACAAGGACAACTTTTTTGCCGCACTCAACTCGGCCGTGTTCAGCGACGGCTCGTTTGTGTACATCCCCAAAGGGGTACGTTGCCCAATGGAGCTGTCCACCTACTTCCGCATCAATGCCGCCAACACAGGGC
>JBHBVA010000023.1:0-2610 GCA_041793355.1 Bacteroidota bacterium
AGCGATAGCGATTTATCGGAGTGGTATTCGGATATGAGTGCCAACCCAGCAGGGATGTAGAGGGCTTCAGAAATACCCATCAAGGCACGAAGCACTAATAGTTGTTCATAGCTTTTTGCCATTCCCATCCCATAAGTTACGGCAGACCACACAAATAAGCTGCCTACAATAAGCCACTTCTTGCTTATTCGGTCGGCTATCGTTCCGGCCACCGGACTCATAAGTCCGTAGATGTAAAGGAAGATTGCCATCAGAATACCAAAATTCTCGGCTGTTTGCAGCTCCGTAATATCCGCTTGCATCGACCCCTTCATTGTGGAAAGCATTTGTCGGTCGAGGTAGTTGAGTAGTGCCACGAACCATAACAGCCCTACTACTATCCAGGGATACAGTTTTGATTGTTCTTTTTTATTAATCTCCATGGTTAGATTGTTGTTTAAGGTTGATATTTTTTTCTTGTTCTAAATCCCGTTTCGGTAGCTGAAACAATAAAGCGAAGAGCTTTATTAGGCGAAAACTCATTCGCGAATAGAAAAGTAATTCTCTTTTGTTGATTATAATTCCTCTCCCTTGATAGAAAAAGGGAGAGGAAGGTTAGTTGTTTATCGGATTTTTCCTACCCAAATTTTGGGTGAACGCACACCCGGCCTGATTTCGCCTGAGAAGATGTAAAACCGCTCACCATCGAAAAAAGAAGCTGTTGTTACATTCGCCGTAAAAGGCAAATTTATGCTATTCAGCCATTTACCTGTCGCTGTGTCGTAAGCAAAACTTTTGTTGTTAAAGCCCTGGTGGTGCTTTACCAGATAGTTTTTTTCGGTGGTGAGAGTCTGCTTTTCCTGCTCGCTTGTTGCAGTTGCTATTTTGCTGAGAAAAGTTTCTATTTTGTTGAATGTTTTTCCGTCATCTCCACCGGCAAATACCAAATACCTGTTTTGGTAAGTGAAAAAAGCCGATGCTACGAATGGACTTACTTCTCCATCCACCGTTACGAGGGTTTCTTTGCTCCAATTTTTCGTCTTGAGGTCAAACGCAAAAATCTCGGTGTTGAGGGTACTGATACCATTTGGATTCTTGCTTCTGCCACTGGCTACAAACATTTTGTTGCCGGTGTTGAAAATCGCAGCATTGGCAGTAGAGGTGGGTAAATCGGGTAAACTTTCCCATTTCGCAGATTGGGCATTTAAGTTTATGCGAATACACTGACTTAGTGTTTTTGTAGTAGTATCTCCTCCCACCAAGTAGGCATTACCGTCGATTATTACTGTGGCAGGTGCAATTACACCGGTTGGCAAATCAGCCAACTCTTGCACTTCGGTTTTAGAAAGGGCATACACTTTGTAGCTTGCCCCATCCGAAGTTTCTCCACCGAATATTATCAGCCGATTGTTAAAAGAGGCGTATCCTGCATAGGCTATGCCTTGAGGTAATTTCAGAGGTAATACCTCGGGGCGAGTCGATGTGCCGTCCCAAAAGAATATTTTATCCGAAAAATACTTTTTGCCTCCTTCCCAAGGAAGAGCCTCAGGAAAGTTGGCTCCGCCTGCGATGATAAAGCCATCCGAAACTTTGGCAACCATCATTCCTGCCAAGCCCAATTTTTCGGGAAAATCTGCGAACTCGGCAGGATTAGACCATTCTATTCGCGGCATTTGTTGTGCATTCATCGTACTGAAAAACAGGGTTAATGTAAGCAAACGCCACCACATTATAATATCGACTTGAAGCTATCTAAACCAACGGCATTGGTGTCTTTCACAAATTCCTGATATTGCTCCTCGCTCATGTTTTTGATGGGCAAGCGGAATTTTCCACAGTCCAATCCCACTCTTCTCATAAAGGCTTTTCCTACGGAAATACCTCCGTGCTTGCCCAAAAGGCGAATCATATCAATGGATTGTTGTTGAAGTTGATTGGCTTTTTTCAGGTCGTTCTTCTTAAACGCTTCTATCAGTTCTAAATAAAGCGGTGCGGCATAATTGTAGGTACTACCCACCGCTCCGAAGGCTCCGAGCACAAGGGCCGAAAGCATATTTTCATCGCGTCCCCAAAGCATATCGTATTTGCCATCAGCAAAGTTCATACACGAAAGAAAGTCCATAAAATCTTCGTGCGTGTATTTGATACCAGCAAAATTTGGAATTTTACCGTCTATTTCTTTCAACAATTCTATCATTGTTACGGGGCTTCCCGTAAGCACCGGTATGTGGTAATAATAAAACGCTGTTTTGGGAGCTGCCGCCGCCACTTCGGCACAACATTCGCCCAAAATTTTTGCACTTCCGGGTTTGAAGTATGAGGGAGAGGTGAATGCCACAGCGTAAATTCCAATGTCTTCGGAATGCTTTGCCAAGGCTTTTGCTTCCTCAATGCAAGTACCTCCCACTAAGGTGATTACCTTGAAGTCATCATCACCTTTTGTGGCTTTTGCCCACGCTTCGGCCGTTTGCTTCTTTTCTTCAAAAGTGAGAGAAACACCCTCGCCGGTGGAGCCATTTATAAAGGCACCTACCACACCGTTTTTCTTCAAAAAGTGATAATACTGGGGAATAACATTCAGGTTTAGAGAGCCATCCTCGTTCATCGGCGTAAAAGGAGCCGAAATAAGAC
>JBHBVA010000024.1:0-6793 GCA_041793355.1 Bacteroidota bacterium
AACAAAGTATTATGATAGAATCAGTTGACATTCAAGAGCTGAATGCGCTCATACGCCAGCAGAGCGGCTTCATTGCCAATCTAACAGCTGGCATGAATAAAGTCATAGTTGGTCAAAAACATCTTGTTGACTCACTACTTATTTCGCTGTTAAGCGACGGACACATACTTCTTGAAGGTGTTCCCGGACTTGCAAAGACCTTGGCAATAAAAACCTTGGCACAACTTATTTCCAGTAAGTATTCACGCATACAATTCACCCCCGATTTGCTTCCTGCCGATGTAATCGGTACTATGATATACAGCCAGAAAGACGAGAAGTTTCAGGTAAAGCAAGGTCCTGTATTTGCAAACTTCGTACTTGCAGATGAAATTAACCGTGCTCCGGCAAAGGTGCAAAGTGCGTTATTGGAGGCAATGCAAGAGCGTCAGGTTACCATCGGCGAAAAAACCTACAAATTGCCCAGTCCGTTTTTGGTGATGGCCACACAAAACCCCATCGAGCAAGAGGGTACGTATCCTCTACCCGAAGCTCAAGTGGTCCGCTTTATGCTGTAGGTTGTAATCAGCTATCCCAGCAAAGAGGAAGAGAAAGCCATTCTGCGTCAGAGCATTACCAACGTTTATGAAAGTGTAACTCCGGTGGTGCGTGCCGAAGAAATTTTGGAGGCTCGAAAAGTGGTACGAGAGGTGTATGTGGACGAGAAGATAGAAAAATATATCGTGGACATAGTGTTTGCCACACGCTTTCCCGAAGAGCACGGATTGGCATCGCTAAAAGAGATGATTGGCTTTGGAGCATCGCCCCGTGCTTCCATTAGTTTGGCACAGGCTGCACGTGCGTACGCTTTCATCAAGCGACGCGGATACGTCATTCCGGAAGATATTCGTGCCGTATGCCACGATGTGCTTCGTCATCGCATCGGACTGACTTATGAAGCTGAAGCGAACAATGTAACTACCGACCAGATTATCAACGAAATACTGAACAAGGTAGAAGTGCCTTGATGCCACCGATGGATGCAAACGAACTGATAAAGAAGGTACGCCAAATAGAAATCAAGTCGCGTGGGCTGTCGCAAAATATTTTTGCGGGGCAATATCATTCGGCCTTCAAAGGGCGTGGTATGGCTTTTTCGGAAGTGCGTGAGTATCAGTATGGTGATGACATTCGCGACATTGATTGGAATGTTACGGCTCGGCACGGAAAAACATACGTAAAGGTGTTTGAAGAGGAGCGAGAACTCACATCGATGCTTCTGATTGACGTGTCCGGCAGCCAAACTTTTGGAACAAGCCGACAACTGAAACGAGAATACGTAACGGAAATAGCTGCCACATTGGCGTTTTCGACCATTCAGAACAACGATAAAATTGGTGTCATCTTTTTTTCGGACAAGATAGAGAAATTTATCCCTCCGCAAAAAGGGAAGAAGCACATCTTATTTATCATTCGCGAACTGATTAACTTTCAGGCATCAAGCCACAAAACAGATTTGCAAGGTGCGTTGAAATATCTGACACAGGTAATGAAAAAGCGGTGTACGACTTTTATCATCTCGGACTTTGTGGACGAAACGGCCTATAAAGATGCACTGACCATTGCCAATCGCAAACACGACATCATAGCACTGCAAGTGTATGATAAAATGGAAGCAGAGCTTCCGAACGTAGGACTAATGAAGGTTGCGGATGCCGAAACAGGTGAGGAACGCTGGATTGACACCTCGCAAAAGCGTATTCGTCAGCAATATAGCTCTTGGTGGAAAAATCGCCAAACGGTAATGGAGGAAACGTTCAATCGTAGTCGGGTAGATAGTGTTTCGATGCGTACAGACGAGGATTATGTGAAAGCATTGCTAAACCTATTCAGGCGGAGAGCATAAATTGGGTATTATTCTGATTTTCAGCATCCGTCTAAACAAAAAGGAAGAATGAGAAAACGACATATATTTACAATATTTGCCACGTTTTGGCTGTTGGCAAATCTTGCAGTGCAGGCTCAACGAACCACTGCTACAGTATCGGTAGAACCTGCCGAAATTCGCATTGGAGAGCAGGCATTGGTTACCATCAAGGCTTTTGTTCCGAAAGGGCACAAGGTACAATTTCCCGTGTACGAAAGTGAAATAACAAAAGGCATCGAGGTATTGGCAATGTTGCCTGCCGATACTGTGGAAGACATTGAACTACAGACCATTACGCAAAAGTATGTTGTTACCTCGTTCGACAGTACGTTGTACCACATACCCTACCTACAACTATTGGACGGAACGGACACCATACGTACCAACAATGGCTTTGGGCTAAAAGTAACATCGGTGCAACTTTCGGACAGCACGTTGCAGGCATTGGAGCAAATCAAGGCATCGCAACCCGATAGCTTGGACTTTGAGGCATTGCGTTTGAACGATATAACGGATGTAGTGGACCCCAAATTTGTGTGGACCGACTTGCTTGCAGGCTGGAAAACAATTCTACTTATCCTGGGTATTCACCACCTTATTCTTATCGGTGTGATATTGGTAATGTTGTACTTGCAACGTCCCAAAAGGACAGTTCGCCCTGAAGCTCGGATTTTGCCTCCGGACGAACAAGCCAAGCAGGCTCTTTCCGAAATTAGAGAGAAGCGACTTTGGCAGCAAGGGATGGATAAGGAATATCATACAGCCATCACAGACACATTGCGACAGTATATCGGCCGTCGTTTTGAGGTACACACGCTGGAACGTACTTCAGAAGAGATTTTGGAAGCATTGCGACACAACGATGACGCTCAACAAGGTTTCCTACGTTTACAACGTATCCTACGATTGGCTGATTTGGTGAAATTTGCGAAGCTCCACCCCAGCCCCACCGAAAACGAGCAAAGCCTCGATGACGCTCTGTGCTTTGTGGAGCAAACAGCCCAAAATTCACGCACCTCAGACGCCGAAAACACACCTGTAAAACATTGATAATATGATATTTGCAAATCCACTATATTTTCTACTGTTGATATTGATAGTGCCTTTGGTTGCGTGGTACATCTTCAAACTGCGGAAAATGCAACCCACTTTCAAAATTTCGTCCACATCTGCATTTCGAGGAATTTCGGGTGGTTGGCGAACCCGCATTCGTCATCTGCCTTTTGTGTTGCGATGTTTATCTTTGATACTGATAATTATTGTATTAGCTCGTCCACAAGCCGAAGATAGTTGGGAAAAATCTACCAGCGAAGGTATTGATATAATGGTAGCGATGGACATATCGGGGTCGATGCTGGCACAAGATTTTCTGCCCAACAGATTGGAAGCGGCAAAAAAAGTGGTGGCCGGCTTTATCTCCGACCGCTCGCAGGACAAAATCGGGCTGGTAGTGTTTTCGGGCGAAAGTTTCACGCAGTGCCCCTTAACTACCGACCACCGAATTTTGCTGAATCTTTTACAAGAGGTGGATAACGGTATAATAGAGGACGGAACTGCCATCGGACTGGGCTTAGCCAATGCCGTTAACAGGCTGAAAGACAGTCCGTCGAAGTCGAGAGTAATCATTCTGCTGACAGACGGCTCGAACAACAGAGGGCAAGTAGCACCACTTACCGCTGCCGAGATAGCCAAATCGTTTGGCATACGGGTGTACACCATTGGTGTAGGCACCAGAGGATTGGCTCCGTCGCCGGTGCAGACTCCTTTTGGTATTCGCTACCAAAACGCTCCGGTGGACATTGACGAAGAAACACTTACCAAGATAGCCGGTATCACGGGTGGTGAATATTTCCGTGCCACCGACAACGAGAGTTTGCGAAAAATCTACTCGCAAATAGACCAAATGGAAAAATATCGCATCAGTGTAAATAAAGTTACAAAGCGGCAGGAACTATTTTTACCCTTTGCAATAGCAGCTTTGATGCTGATATTAGGGGAATTGATTTTGCGTAGAACCGTGTTGCGAAGTATTCCATAAACTACTGAATAATATATACTTATGTTCAAATTTGCCAACCCCCAATATTTATACTTGCTGCTTGCATTGCCTTTGCTTGTGGTAGCCTACGTTTATTGGAACATTCGCAAAATGCGAGCCGTGAAACAGATGGGTACACTCGCCACACTCAAGCAGATGATGCCCGAATTGTCGTTGAAACGTTCGTACCTGAAATTTTGGCTGACATTCATTACTTTAGTCGTTGGTATATTGATGATTGCCCGTCCACAGTTTGGCACCAAAGCCGAAAAAGTAGAACGGCACGGCATAGAACTGGTGATTGCTTTAGACGTGTCTAACTCGATGCTGGCAGAGGATGTAAGTCCGTCTCGTTTGGAACGCTCGAAGCAAATGCTCAGCAAAATAATAGACAAACGTAACAGCGATAAGGTGGCAATTGTAGTGTTCGCAGGCGAGGCGTACGTACAAATGCCCCTCACCGGCGACGTGCAATCGGCCCGCATCTTTTTAGAAAATATCGACCCATCCATCGTACCTGTACAGGGAACAGACATCGGTACAGCTATCTCGCTGGGGTTATCGTGTTTTTCTACCGACAAAGAGGTGGACAAGGCGATGATTATAATCACCGATGGCGAAAATCTGGACGGCGATGCCCTTGCAACAGTCGAACAAGCATCCGAAGCAGGTATCCGCATCAACGTGTTGGGTGTGGGGTCGCCACAAGGGGCTCCTCTGCCCATCCGCGACAACGAGGGTAAACCGGTAATATCAAAATTGGATGAAACCACCTGCAAAGCCATTGCCGAAAAAGGGCAAGGCTTGTACGCTCGTGCCGACAATTCGAACTCGGCACTAAAAGCTCTGCAAGAGCAACTGGATAAACTCCGCAAAAAGGAAATAGAAGGCGTAAGCTACTCCGAGTACGATGAGAAATTTCAAATACTGGCGGCGATAATATTCATGTTGCTTGTCGTGGAAATATGTATATTTGAGAAGAAAAACCGCCTTTGGCGAAACGTGAAAATATTCAAAAGATAATCAACTGACACATATTAGTTTACAGAATATGAGGGCATTACATTCCGTATATAGTACAATATTGCTCCTGCTTATGGCTACTACAGCTATGGCACAAGGTAATAGCTCCGAACGAAAAAGTATCCGTGCAGGGAACGCATCATATCGTGCGGGAAACTACACGCAGGCTCAAAGCAGCTACACAGAGGCTTTGAAAGCCGCTCCAACGTCGCGTACTGCAATGTTCAACACCGGAAACACGTGGTATAAATTAGGAAACAACGACAAAGCGTTGGAAGCATATCAGCAATATATCGCTTCAGAAAAAGAGAATCAGGCTGGGTTGGGGCAAGCATTCTTCAATATAGGCAACACGTATTTGAAGAAGCCTCAAAAAGGGCAACAAAATGCCAACGGCAATTCGCAAGAAAGCGGGAGTAATCTCGACAAGGCCATAGATGCCTACAAACAGGCTTTACGGCTAAATCCTGCCGACGAAAAGGCTCGTTACAATCTTGCCGTAGCCCAAAAGTTGAAACAAGACCAACAAGACAAAAACAATGGCGGTGGCAACAATCAACAACAAGACAAACAAAATCAACAGAACCAAAACCAACAGCCACAAAACCAAAATAAAAAGGAGAATGGTCAGCAGCAAAAGCAGCAACCGCAGAACCAACAACAGATGTCGCAACAGAATGCCGAGCAGGTGCTAAAAGCCTTAGAGCAAGAAGAAAAGCAAACGCAAGAGCGAGTGAAACAAGCCAAAGCCGCTCAGCAACAACATAAAAACGAACAAAATCGCAGAAACAATAAAAATTGGTAGGTTTTCGCAATTTAATGATGAACAACAGAGGAATAAATATACTTGTGTTTCTGGTGATGGTTGTTTGTGCAACGGCACAAACATTCCGCACCGAAGCTCCGAGCGTGGTGCATAAAGGGCAACAATTTCACCTGAAATACACCCTCATCAATGCTGAAGGAACGAGTTTTAAACCCATCAGCGAGGACATCAAAGGCTTCACCGTGCTGTTTGGTCCCAGCACGTCGTCGAGCCACAGCACCTCTATCGTGAACGGAAAGGCCAGCTCGTCCAGTAGTGTGTCCTACGTTTATACGCTCACGGCCGATGCCGAAGGTACTTTCACCCTGCCGGGAACAAGCATCGTTGTAAATGGCAAGCGTATTTCATCCCAATCGGTGAAGGTAAAAGTATTGCCTGAAAACAGAAACCCGTCTGCATCATCGCAAAACACCGACCGGCTCAGCCGTAATGCCCCCGCCACTACACAAATAACGGAGCAAGATGCCTTTATCCGCACCATCGTTTCGCGAACAAAAGTACGTGAACAAGAGGCATTTACGGTAACTTTTCGTTTCTACACTCGTTTTGAGGTGGACGATGTATCCAAGATAGAATTCCCTGAATTTGAGGGCTTTGTGGCGGAAGAGGTCTCCGCTTCCACTTCCGTTTCGCTCGTGGGCGAACGGTACAATGGTAGAATGTACTACGCTGCCGACCTCAAAAAGGTCTTGCTCTTTCCCCAACGGACAGGTAAATTGACCATCCCCGCCGGTGAGGTGGATATGACTTTTCGCATCCCATCGGGGGTGCAATCTTTCTTTGGCGAAGATATGATGGTACTACGCCGAAAGATGAAGTCGAAACCTATTGATATACAAATAGACGCACTACCAACACCCAAACCTGCCAACTTTTCGGGAGGGGTGGGAACGTTTACGCTGCAAAGCCAAATCAGCACCAAACGCATAAAGGCCAACGATGCTGTAACGCTGAAACTAACTTTCAATGGAACAGGAAACTTTAAACTGCTAAAAACACC
>JBHBVA010000025.1:0-3616 GCA_041793355.1 Bacteroidota bacterium
AGTGATGAGCAGGTAATGGCAATGATTACCGAAAGAACCATTTCAAGAGAAGAGGCAAAAATAGATTTTGAAAAACTATTGAAGAACAACGCAATACATCCTGACTTTGGATGTTTTAAAATTCTTGATGGGGCGGATAATACGTTTATCGGATTGGCAAAATTAGAACTTAGCTCACCCGATAGCACCGAAGCAGAACCGGGATATATGTTACTTCCCCAATATTGGGGCAAGGGCATTGCAGGGAGAGTGGCTAAACAGTTTGGACAGGTATCGGAGCGGTGGAAACGGTTCTGGTGCGTATTTTCATTTTCAAAGAACCAGCTACCTTTTGGCGGTTACTTTTCATCGTCACACTAATTGGTTCCATTGTAGGATTGAAAGCAGTTTCATCACATTAAAAATCGTTCCCTATAAACTCAAAATAAAAAAGAAACTATCCGATACAGCCGGACAGCTTCCTCTCTTTTGTGCGGATGAAGGGACTCGAACCCCCACGCCTCTCGGCACCAGATCCTAAGTCTGGCGTGGCTACCAATTACACCACATCCGCTTTGATAACCATTCAAAACCCAAAACAATGTTTTCGAAGCACAAAGCCCGAAAGACGTTGCAAAGGTACTCCTTTTTTCGAACGTAGCAAGCAACAAACAAACTTTTTTTTGCAAACCTATATTTTTTGTGGTGAAAGCTACATTTTTTATTGATTGACGCAAGTGGCAATTCGCTCATAATTCTGCGGTGCAACACTTCCTATCGAAAAAGAGAGACACACTAAGTTTTGCCCATCCGGCAGAAATATGCTATATTTGCCCGACCATTAAACAAGGCTTTTGACAAATGAAAATAGAAAAACATACTAAACGACTGATTCTACCTATAGTGGGAATGACGACAGTGCCATTCAATCTGCTGGCACAAAGCGTGAACGAGCGTTACAATGTGGTGTTTATTATGACAGACGACCACACAGCTCAAATGATGAGCTGCTACGACAAACGAAACGTACACACCCCAAACCTGGACCGCATAGCCGCCAACGGGGTGAAGTTTGTAAACAGCTTTGTGGCAAACTCTCTGTCAGGACCCAGCCGGGCATGTATGCTCACGGGCAAACACAGCCACAAAAACGGCTTTTTGAGCAACGAAATGAGCGTGTTCGACAACACACAACAGACTTTCCCCAAACTGCTGCAAAAAGCCGGTTATCAAACGGCACTTTTTGGTAAATGGCACTTAGGCACACTGCCCACAGGGTTTGATGCTTGGAAGGTATTTCCCGGTCAGGGCGATTACTACTCGTCCACTTTTATCAATATGGATAAAAGTCGCGAAAAAATTCCGGGCTACGTAACCAATGTAGTTACAGACCTGGGGCTCAACTGGTTGCAAACCCAACGCGACCCCAACAAACCCTTCATCCTGTTTATGCAACACAAGGCATGCCACCGCGTGTGGTTGCCCGAAACAAAGTATTTGGAGGCATACGAAGACAAGGTGTTTCCCGTGCCTGCCAACTTTTTCGACAGCTACCAAGGTCGTAAAGCCGCAGCGTCGCAAGAGATGGAGATAGGCAAACATATGGATATGGCTCACGATGTGAAAGTGTATCGCGAGGGCGATAAAACACCGCTTTCGCATTGGCACAAAGGCAACTTGGACAAGATGAATGCCGACGAGCGTGCCGCCTACGACCGCGTTTACAACAAAATTACCGCCGACTATTATGCCAATCCTCCCAAAACGGAAAAAGAGTTGGCTCTATACAAATTTCAACGCTATATGCGTGATTATGCCAAAGTGGTAAAATCGCTGGACGACAACGTGGGACGTGTGCTCGACTATCTGGGAAAAAGCGGATTGAGCAAAAATACGCTTGTTATCTACACCTCCGACCAAGGCTTCTATATGGGCGAACACGGATGGTTCGACAAACGATTTATGTATGAAGAATCGTTCCGAACACCGCTGGTAATTGCCCTGCCCAAAGGTTTCAAAGCCAAAGGAGATATTTTGCCAATGGTGCAAAATATCGACTACGCTCCCACCATTCTGGACCTGGCAGGTGTACCCATACCGAACGATATTCAGGGAAAATCCTTTTTGCCTATGCTAAAAGGGCAGAAAAGCAAAAACTGGCGAAAAGGGCTGTACTACCACTTCCACGAATATCCGGCAGAACACGCCGTAAAACGGCACTACGGCATTCGCACAGAGCGGTACAAGCTCATACACTTCTATCACGATATTGATACATGGGAACTGTACGACTTGAAAAAAGACCCGCACGAAATGAACAACATTTACGGCAAAAAGGGTACGGAAAAGCTCACAAAGCAACTCCGCAAGCAACTTTGGGATTTGCAAGTGCAATACGACGACCCCATCCGCTTAAAATATCCCCTGCACGAGGATAAAAGTAACAACAAATAAGGGTTTGATTACAACAACAAACAGCATTCCCCCTTTGCTTTCGGGCTGAGGGGGAAATATTTACATACAACACTGTAATACAACCATTTAAAATGCAACACGAGGTAAACACCATCGCTCCCTTTGCCCGCCCGATGTATCTGATGGCAAAAGCCATCGGCTGGCGGTGCAACTTGGCTTGCCAATATTGTTACTACCTGGAAAAGAGCTATTTATACACACAAAGGGGGCATAGCGTAATGAGCGACGAAACACTGGAAACCTTTATACGTAGCTATATCGAAGCTCAAACCTCTCCGGACGTGCTATTCACCTGGCACGGAGGCGAACCTACACTCCGTCCGCTTGCGTTCTACCGGCGGGCAATGGAGCTGCAACAAAAATATGCCGGTGGCCGCACCATCGAAAATTGCATACAAACCAACGGCACATTGCTCAACGATGAGTGGTGCCACTTTTTGCGAGAAAACAATTGGCTGGTGGGTATTTCCATCGACGGAACGGCTGATATGCACAACGCTTATCGCCACACGGCAAACGGAAAAGATACGCATCACTTGGTGCTGAAAGGCATCCGCCTGCTCAACAAGCATAAGGTGGAGTGGAATGCAATGGCTGTGGTGAATGCCCTGAATGCCAACCATCCGAAGGAGTTTTACAACTACTTTAAGGAGGAATTGGAGTGTCAATATCTACAATTTTCGCCCGTTGTAGAACGTCTTTTGCCCAACAAACACTTGGCAAATGTGCAGGAAGATGCTCCCCTCGCCCCATTCAGCATCACTCCCAAACAATGGGGTAGTTTTTTGTGCGGAGTATTTGACGAATGGGTACGGCAAGATGTAGGCAAAGTGTTTGTACAAATATTTGATGCCACACTTGCCAACTGGGTAGGTGCCGAACCCGGCTTATGCACTGTGGCTCGCACCTGCGGACACGCTGCCGTAGTGGAACACAATGGCGACCTGTACAGTTGCGACCATTACGTATTTGCTCCCTACAAACTGGGCAACATCCACACCCAAAGCATTGCCGAAATGATGTACTCTGCCAAACAGCAAAAGTTTGGGCAGGACAAATTCGACACGCTCACACAACAGTGTCGCCGGTGCAGCTATCTGTTTGCCTGCCACGGCGAATGCCCTCGCAACCGCTTTGCCACAAGTAGCGATGGCGAAAGCGG
>JBHBVA010000026.1:0-2926 GCA_041793355.1 Bacteroidota bacterium
CCACCCTATAGAAATATCAGTTTAATCCAAATCGGCACTGCTTTTTTTACTATCAGTTGAGGATAAATCAGTTAAGTAAAACTCCAAATCATTTTTTGAATGATATAACTCGAACACTTTTACTCAAATGTGTTGCGTATGTTATTCGCAGAATAGTCTCTTTATAGAACTAAATACCCTAATATTTTTTTCAATGACTTCTGATACCAAAGAGTTTTTCGTGATTTTTTACGAAGAAAAAAATGGACTAAATATCTCACATAATATTTATTATCAAATAGTTACACATACAAAAACACCTGTCAATAAAAATAACAGATACATTTTCAGGTATTCGAAAGGGTTTTTGTGTAGTTTTTTGTTTAATTTTGCAAGCTAATTCTGCGTTCGTAGCCTCGCATAGTAGCGGAGCAAAGCAGAATAGAGTACAATTACAATACAATGAAAATGAACTTGTTAAGAGATAAGCTGTATCGATACGACGCTGCAAGAAATGCTCGAGCTGCCGGTATCTATCCTTACTTCAGAGCCATCGAAAGCGACCAAGACACCGAAGTAATTATCAACGGCAAAAAGGTGCTGATGTTCGGTTCGAATGCTTACTTGGGACTAACCAACCACCCCAAAGTGAAAGAGGCAGCTGTGGCTGCAACAAAAAAATACGGAACCGGAATGGCCGGCTCGCGTTTCTTGAACGGAACTTTGGACATTCACGTAGAACTCGAAAAAAAGCTGGCAACTTTCGTCGGCAAAGAAGATGCCATAGTTTATGCCACCGGATTCAACGTAAATCAAGGTGTAATATCTTGTATTACAGGGCGTGAGGATTATATCCTTTGGGACGAATTGGACCACGCTTCCATCATCGAAGGTTGTCGTCTATCGTTCTCTACAAAGTATAAGTTTCGCCACAACGATATGCAGTCGCTCGAAAAGCAATTGCAACGGTGTGAAGCCGACAAGGTAAAACTGATTGCAGTAGATGGTGTTTTCAGTATGGAAGGGGACATTATCAATCTGCCCGAAGTGGTGCGATTGGCTAAACAATACAATGCCAACATTCTGCTGGACGAGGCACACGGATTGGGTGTGCTGGGACGCAACTACAACGGAAAAGGTGTACACGACCACTTTGGATTGACCGACGATGTGGACTTAATAATGGGAACGTTCAGCAAATCGCTGGCATCCATCGGCGGATTTATCGCAGCGGACGAAACAACCATCGACTTTCTCCGCCACAACTCCCGTGCTTACATCTTCACGGCAAGTGCCACACCGGCATCTACCGCCGCAGCAAGTGCAGCGTTGGATATTTTGATTGCCGAACCCGAACGTGTAAAAGCTCTTTGGGACATCACAAATTATGCTTTGGAGGGTTTCCGCGAGATGGGATGCGAGATAGGACATACTTCCACCCCTATTATTCCGCTATACATTCGTGATAACGAAAAGACGTTTATCATTACCAAACGTTTGTTTGAAGAGGGTATATTCGTAAATCCGGTAGTATCGCCGGCTGTAGCTCCCAACGATACACTGATTCGTTTTTCACTGATGGCAACACATACCAAAGAGCAAGTGGACGAGGCTTTCCGCCAAATTTATCGCTTGTTCCACGAAATGGGTATCGTTCCGGAAAACAAGACATTTGCAAATCTTTAAAATCCTCTTTTCTTTCCGTAGGACGTAAGAAAATAAGGAGTCTGTATTATACTAAAAGTCATCTTCATTCCGTTTTTCGGTGAGATGGCTTTTATTTTATACACTCAAAAACAGAATAGTTATGCCCAAACACAATATTTTCACAATATTATTCACACTTTGTGCTTTAATAGCCAATGCTCAATATCAAGTGCAAGGAGGCGGTTACAGTTTCTCGCCCTCCGCAAGTACAGGCATCGAAACGGTGTATATTGCCAATGGATTGAAACAAAGCTCTTTAAGTTACATTGCTACAAGTGGGCAGTCTGTCAAATGGTACACCTATTCGCAATCGCTCAGCGATGCCTTACAAATCACCAACGTGCAACAAGAAGTTACGAACGGAGGAAACACTACTTACAGTATTTCATCGCTACAGGACGGTAAGGGGTATTTAGTGGAAGTAGATGGCAACTTCAAACCAGCCATTTGGGTAATAGATTACAGCCAGCATCAGCCCCAAGTACAATCGATAACAGCCACAGCATCTGATGATTGTAGCTCAAAATCGGTACTTCTCACTTTCGACAAGGAGGATGCTCTGACTTATTTTTCTACGGGAGGTACTTCCCACTCCTTGCAGATGGAGTACCGCCTGCAATACGATAAACAAATGTGGGACGAAGCGACAAAAAGCTATGCAACAAGCACATATACAAGCGATTGGATGACTATTGGCAAAACGATGTACGTGTCGGCTCCGCTAATGAATACAAAATTTTCGCTGATAGGAACAAAAATTGCAGAAACGCTCGGAATGAGTCAAACGTTTTCATCGGAAGTTTACGAGGAAATATTTTCCGAAGCACATATCATTGCCACACAATCATCCGATGGCACACCCGATAATGAAGTAGCAAGTACCACAAGTTCCGAACTAGGCGGTTCGGCACCTGCAACAATTGGTTTTGTAGCCGGCAATAACACGCAGCAAACCCTACATTACAATTGGACCATTTTCAAAAAAACGGATTTGAAGAATTGGATTGCGAGATATAACGATGCCGAAATAACCTATACTTTCACGCAAGCCGGCAATTACGTAGTGCAACTCACCACCACTTCACAAGGTTCAACATGTAGCGACACAGCAACGGTGGAGGTGAATATCTCAGAATCGTTTTTGGACTTGCCCAACTATTTCACACCCAACGCATCGGAAGGTGTAAATGATGAATACAAAGTGGCTTACCGTTCGTTGGTGAGCTTCAAAGCCACAATC
>JBHBVA010000027.1:0-8482 GCA_041793355.1 Bacteroidota bacterium
AACGTAATTTTCGATGTAGATGTAGTGGGCGGATGCAATTTAAAGCAAATTTTCGGCAAAGATGCACTGTCGGTTTTTATAATGCCACCAAGCGTTGAGGAGCTTCGTCGTCGCCTTGTGGGCAGAGGAACGGATTCGCCGGAGGTGATAGAAACACGTGTAAATAAGGCGGAACAGGAATTGGAATTTGCCCCTCGTTTTGATGTGAGAATATTGAATGACGACCTCGAACGAGCAAAAGCCGAAACGTATTTGGTCATCAAAACCTTCTTGGAAGGATGAAAATAGGCATTTATTCGGGGTCGTTCAACCCCATTCACCACGGGCATCTGATGATTGCCAACTATATGGCCGAATTTGCGGAACTGGATGAAGTGTGGTTTGTGCTGAGTCCGCATAACCCGCTGAAAAATAGAGATATACTTGCATCAGAAACGCATCGTACTCAGATGTTAGAACTGGCATTGAGTGGTTTTTCCCGATTGAAGGTATGCGATATTGAGCTTCGTCTTCCCCGTCCGTCTTATACCATCGACACGCTTACTGCTTTGCAAAAGCAATATCCGCAGCACTCGTTTTCGCTCATCATCGGGTCCGACAATTGGGCCGTGTTTGGTCAGTGGAAAGATTATGAAGCTCTGATTCAGCAATATAAAGTATTGATTTACGAGCGATTAAATTATCCGATTCACATCCCGCCTCGCTTTCGCGGGCAGGTGGAAACGGCTGACGCACCCATCATTGAGCTTTCGTCCACGTTTTTACGCAATGCCATTGCAAACGGGAAGGACGTACGAGCCTTTCTTCCCCCACCGGTGTGGGAGTATATTAAAAGGGAAAGGATGTACCATTCGCACTGATATTTTTTATTGAAATACAGTAAGTTAAGTGCTTGGAATAGGAGGGAATATATGTGTAAGCAGGCGTAGTATTCACACCACAAAGCAACGGTAGTAATCCATCATTCCCGAAATCAGCCCTATTAGCCCGATAATAAAAAGGATGCTTCCTAACACGATATTGAACGCTTTCAGCCCCCTTACGTTGAAGCGATGTCGCAAGCGATGTATCAAAGTGGTGATAAACAGCCACCAGAGTGTGGCACCTATCCCAATGCTAAGCATTCCCATTACATCCGTGAGGATATGCTGTTCGGAGTTTACAAACCCAAAACGTGCAAACAGTGCAATGTAAAAAAAGATGATACCGACATTGGACAGCGTAAGCAAAAAGCCCGAAACAAAGTCTTTCCAATACACCTTTTCGCCTGTGTTGCCTTTCCGATTGAGTATTGGAGTGGGGTCGCTTTTGAATGAAAAATAACTGAAAATCAGTAGAAAAATGCTTCCGGTTATTTGCACCGGCAGGCGGTTTTCCTCAATAAACGAAAGTACAAAACTCATTCCCCAACCGGTGGCTACGGCATATATCAAATCCGAAATCACCGCCCCCATACCCGTAACAAATCCGTGCCAACGCCCTTTATTCAAGCTACGTTGTACGCACAGCACTCCCACAGGTCCCATCGGGGCAGAAACTATTATACCAATCAATATGCCTTTTAATATTATTTCGAGCATAAATGCCTTATTCGCACTTCACGAACGGGCAAAGATAGGCAAATATTAGCTATTTTGCAATTTTCGGGTGTTGCAACCACTCGTTATAGCATTGCTCAAGATGTTTATAATGAGATGTATATGTATTTTTAGAAAGTGAAAATGTAAAGCTAAAACCTAAAATTGTCAGATTATTTCAGTACCTTTGTGCCCTTGCAAAATAAGGTAAGATGAAAGATTTTGTAATTTCCGATTCAAAAAACGAGCGTGCAGTGCTTGTAGGTGTTGTTTCGCAGCAGCAGACGATAGAGCAGGTAGAAGAATATTTAGACGAGTTGGCCTTTTTGGCTGATACGGCAGGTATTGTCCCCGACAAGCGTTTTGTGCAAAAGCTGGAAGCTCCCAACTCCGTAACTTTTGTAGGTACGGGCAAATTGCAGGAAATCAAAGACTATGTAGATGAGCAAGAGATAGGTATTATCATTTTTGATGATGAACTTTCGCCCCGCCAAATCAAAAATATTGAAAAAACATTGCAGATTAAGGTATTGGACCGAACCAGTTTGATACTCGATATTTTTGCTATGCGAGCCCAAACGGCCTATGCCAAAGTGCAGGTAGAACTTGCTCAGTATCAGTATCTTCTGCCACGTCTTACTCGCTTGTGGACACACCTTGACCGCCAACGCGGAGGTGGAGCAATGATGCGTGGGGTGGGAGAGACGCAGCTCGAAACCGACCGCCGTATTGTGCAGGATAAAATTGCTTATCTCAAAGAAGAACTGAAAGCCATTGATAAACAGATGCTTGTGCAGCGAAAAAACAGAGGGAAACTCGTTCGCGTGGCTTTGGTAGGCTATACGAACGTGGGTAAATCTACGATGCTGAATTTGCTGAGCAAGTCCGATGTTTTTGCAGAAAATAAGCTGTTCGCCACGTTAGACACCACTGTCCGTAAAGTAATTATCGACAATTTGCCCTTTCTGTTGTCGGATACTGTGGGTTTTATTCGCAAACTGCCTACCCATTTGGTGGAGTCTTTCAAGTCCACGCTCGACGAAGTACGCGAAGCGGATGTATTGCTTCACGTAGTGGATATTTCGCATCCGAATTTTGAAGACCAAATAAAAACAGTGGAAGAGACCTTGCGTGAATTGGACAAGGAAGAGAAACCTACTATATTGGTGTTCAACAAAGTAGATGCCTTTACCTACACTCCAAAGGATGAAGATGACCTTTCGCCGATGAAGCGAGAAAACTTCTCGTTGGACGACCTTAAAAAAACGTGGATGGCAAAGATGAACGACAACTGTTTGTTCGTTTCGGCTTTGGAAAAAAGTAATATACAGGAGCTAAAAGACAAAATTTACGAAACGGTAAAAGCTATTCATACTCAACGTTTTCCGTACAACGATTTTCTGTTTCAGAAGTATGATGACGTGGATTGAGAGAATCGAAAAAAGATACGATGAAAGGTTGATTTCTTATCTCCCAATCACGCATTGGAAGCAAATATAACTGTAACTAATTGATTAATAGGGGATAATTTGAGGATTTTTCAGAACCGTTGCAAATAGGGGCGTATAATCAATAAAATCAATCAAGTTTTTGTTTTGCAACACGTTGTAAGTAGGGACGTATAATCCATACGCCCTTGCTCCGTCGGTTGTGTTCGGATGGGGGATGAAGCTATCTCAAGTCGGTACGGAGCTTCCTTAAGTCGGTACGGAGCATTCTCAAGTCGGTACAGAGCATCCTCAAGTCGGTACGGAGCATTCTCAAGTCGGTACAGAGCATCCTTAAGTCGGTACAGAACATTCTCAAGTCGGTACAGAGCATTCTCAAGTCGGTACAGAGCATTCTCAAGTCGGTACAGAGCATCCTCAAGTCGGTACAGAGCATCCTCAAGTCGGTACAGAGCATCCTCAAGTCGGTACAAAGCATCCTCAAGTCGGTACAAAGCATCCTTAAGTCGGTACAGAGCATTCTCAAGTCGGTACAGAGCATTCTCAAGTCGGTACAGAACATTCTTAAGTTGGTACAGAACATTCTTAAGTTGGTACAAAGCATCCTCAAGTCGGTACAGAGCATCCTCAAGTCGGTACAGAGCATCCTTAAGTCGGTACAGAGCTATCTTAAGTCGGTACAGAGCATCCTCAAGTCGGTACGGAGCATCCTTAAGTCGGTACAGAACATTCTTAAGTTGGTACGGACCGGCAAAAGATGTAAGGATGCTTTACTCTTCCTTCGGGTGCAGGAGGGCAAATGCCAGATAGTGTGTTTCCTCGCTGACAGGGCAGAGCGGAAAGTAGCCCGAAAGCATCCGGCCGTTGCTAAAGATGGCAGGGTGCTTTTCTGCCATCTGTTGATGTATGCGGAGTGCATCGCCGGGCATCTTCCCCGCATAATGAATGCTGAAGTGCCCCTGTGCCTGCGGATGCAAATGTTTTTGTTGCAGGGCAATGCTGACGATGCCCATATTGCACCGCAAATTTACTTCCACGCAGGGATGCAGATGCAATGCCCCCCGATGCCGATACACAAGCATATCTACCCCCACATACCCCCGATAATGGGGCGATACTTCGCTACTTAGCAATGTAAGCCACGCTTGCCGAATGGTATGCAAGCGTTCCGCCGGAATGTGTCGGACAAGTTGCTGCTCGATGACAGATTGCGGAAGCAGGTAATTGCCTGTGTATGCACCTTTGGCGTTGGTGGCGAAAAGAGAGTATCCCTCGAAAGTTGTGTTTTCCACTCCGTCGCAATAAAATTCCATCGCAAAATCCAGCACCTTATCCCAAACGAGTTCTACCGACACCGATTGCTGTTTGTTGAGGATGCCGTGCAGTATCTGCCGTTCGGTGCGGGTGAGTTCGGCCGGTGGCAACCACAAAAGTCCGCGTCCGGACGAGGAGTAGGGGGCTTTTGCCAAAAACAATTGCGTGGGATATTGCTTCAAAAGTGCTTCCACGTCCTCCACTTTGTGGAAAAAACGAGGGTCCAACTCTGTGGGAATATCGGGGGCGAGCTGTCGCAGTTGTTGCAGGCAGATGGCACTTTGTTGGCGGTGAGCAAAACGGGCTACGATGTCGCCAAAAGGTGGGGCTTGTAGCGATATGCCCCATCTACGAGCATTTGTGTGCAGAAAACAAATGGCTTGTGGAGAGATGCCCCACAAAGCCATTGGTGTGTTGTTGAGTGCTTTTGCCTGCTCGTCCGTTAGCGAATGTTGTGTGCTGTGTACCGTGTTCCGGCAGAGCGAGGTAAGCGGAGTGTAAAAGTAGGAGAATGCCTCACCGAGAGGTTGCTGCAACAAAACATAATCCGAACTGCGAGCGTACCACGCCGGCAAAAAAGCCAGGTCGTTCTGCATTTGAACAGTGTTGGCGGGCGGATGGTAGTAGGGCGACCCATTGAGTACCGCCGCCTCGTGTCCGGGATTGAAGTAGTGAAGCATCTCCGTTGGGTAAGCGTGCAGAGTCTATATTTAATTTACCCTCAGTATATTAGCTCCCAACTTGTTCAAACGCTCCTCTATGCGTTCGTAGCCTCTGTCTATCTGTTCGATGTTGTCGATGGTACTCTTTCCGTCGGCACACATAGCGGCTATCAGCAAGGCTATCCCTGCACGAATGTCGGGTGAGGTCATCCGCGTAGCACGCATCGGACGCTTGCCTGTGCCTATAACGGTAGCCCTGTGCGGGTCGCACAAAATAATTTGAGCTCCCATATCAATCAGTTTGTCCACAAAAAACAAGCGGCTTTCAAACATCTTTTGGTGGATGAGTACGCTTCCGCGAGCTTGCGTGGCAACCACCAGCAACACGCTTATAAGGTCGGGAGTTAATCCGGGCCAGGGAGCGTCGGCTATGGTAAGGATAGAGCCGTCTATAAATGTATCGATGGTGTAGCCATCCTGTTGGGGTATAAATATGTCGTCGCCACGACGCTCCAACCGGATGCCCAAACGACGGAAAGTTTCGGGGATGATGCCCAAACTGTCGTATGCCACATTTTTGATGGTGATTTCCGACCCCGTCATAGCCGCCATACCTATAAAGCTACCTATCTCAATCATATCGGGTAGAATGCGGTGGCGTGTTCCTCCCAAACGCTCCACTCCTTGAATGCGGAGCAAGTTGGAACCCACCCCGTCTATTTTGGCACCCATACCGTTCAGCATCTTGCACAGTTGCTGCAAATAGGGTTCGCAGGCAGCATTGTAGATAGTGGTTTCGCCTTCGGCAAGAACAGCAGCCATCAATATATTTGCCGTGCCGGTTACCGACGCTTCGTCCAAAAGCATATACGTACCTTTCAGTCGGTCGGCGGTGATGCTGTATAATTGTCGTTTGTCGTCGTAGGTGAACGATGCCCCCAGATTTTGGATGCCCACAAAGTGTGTGTCCAAGCGACGACGACCTATTTTATCGCCTCCGGGTTTAGGCAACAATGCCTGCCCGAAACGAGCCACCAAAGGACCGATAATCATCACCGAGCCACGTAGCGAGGCACTTTTTTTCAAAAAGTCGGGGGTTTGCAAATATTCTAAGTTGATGTTTTCGGCACGGAACGACCAAGTGCCTTCCTCCAATTTTTTTACTTCCACCCCCATATCGCTCAGAAGCATTATCAGGTTGTTTACGTCCAAAATATTGGGGATGTTCTCTATAATTACCTCCTCCGATGTAAGCAATACCCCGCAAATCACTTGCAATGCTTCGTTTTTTGCCCCTTGTGGTGTAATTTCTCCTTGTAGTCGGCAGCCGCCTTCTATGATGAATGATGCCATAATTTTATATCGTTGTTATTATTATATGTATGATAATGATAAATACGCTTTTTTGTTTGAAGCCTCTCCGCAATTAAAAAATCCACACTTCCGGCTCCAGTTCTATGCCAAACTGCTCTGTTACCCCTTGCCGTATTTTTTGCATAAAGCGAACAATATCGCTCCCGTGCGGAGTGCCGTAGTTTACGATGATAAGTGCCTGATTGTGATACGTTCCCACCTCGCCGTCGCGTACACCGCGAAATCCGGCTCTGTCGATAAGAAAGGCGGCCGATGTTTTCAGCAAGCCCCGTTCGGCAGGGTACAGTGGCAAGTCCGGATGCAGGCTTTTCAGCTCGTCGGCTTTTTGGGATGTGATGTAGGGATTTTTGAAAAAGCTGCCACAGTTTGGCAACGTCTCGTGGTCGGGCAGTTTGCGTTTGCGTACCCGTATCACGGCCTCACGTACTTGTTGCAAGGTCGGTTGTTCTATCTCGGCAAGTTCGCAATTTAAGTCCGCATACTTTTCTACGTAGCGGAACGATTTTTTCAGTCTGAAAAGCACGGAAACAATCACAAAATTGCGTTGGCGTTTGAAGATGCTGTCGCGATAACCGAACCGGCATTCCGCATTCGAAAACGAGAAGCTCTCGCCCGTGTCTATGTCTAAGGCAACCACCTCTTGCAGGCAATCCCGAAGTTCGGCACCATAGGCTCCGATGTTTTGCACCGGTGCCGCTCCCACGCTTCCGGGTATCAACGACAGATTTTCGAGCCCGGCGTATCCTTTGCCCACGCAATACGCCACAAAGTCGTCCCAGTCCTCCGATGCCATTACCTCGATGAACATCTGCCCTCGTTCCTCGTCCGGCATTTCACGCATACCTTTCAGGTTGGGTTTTATCACCAAGCCGTCAAAATCCTGCGTAAAAAACATATTACACCCCTTGCCTATCACCAGTTTTTTTTCGTTGGGGTGGGCCAGTATGGCATCTCGAAGCTCTCCGATGGTGGCAGGTTCGCAAAATATTTTTGCATTAGCCTCCGTGCGAAAGGCATTACATTGCTTCAGCGGATGGTTGTAACTGTATATCATTGTTGCTGTTGCTTATTTTTGTACACACGCCAAATTACATACACCACAACTATGAGAGCCACCATACCGCCCAATGCGTAAAGTATAGGTTTCCAATACTTTATCGTAAGCCATATTAGCAGGCAAGCTCCTGCCACAAGGGCAATCACCGTAAATACACGCTTAACGTTGGCGGTAGAGGATGTCTCCTCCGCCGTGTAGTCAAATTCCACTTGTGCTTTGGGCATTGTGCTTTGTGTGGGGGCAATCACCGCTTCGGCCACTTGTTGCGAGTTTGGAGCATTGTCCTCCGCAGCAAACTCTGTGTCGGGATATTCGGGCTCTAAAATTACCAGGTCGGGCATCTCCACTTGCACGCCTTCGCCTTCTGCGGAGGTGTTATTAATTTCTTTATCGTCAGTTTGTTGAGAGGTGTTTTTATATACGCCGGCCTCCACTTGCTGTATCGTGTGATTAACGCGTGAGGAGGCTACCCGCGTGTCGAAATCGTTGGCTTGAAGCATTGCTATCAACTCATCCTCAATTTGCGGATACCGCTGCATCAAGGCTTCGCAAGCAAAGGCAAAATCTCTGAACCGGTTGATTTTGTCCAGTATTTTGGGCGTTTCGCTCGTATTCTCGCTCGAAACATCAATTATTTTGTCTGCCAAAAGGGCTTTTAATCGTTCCATAACTTATTGTAATACAAATTCTTTCCCTTTTATGGGGAAAAACTCCGCAAATATACAAAGAAAAGCATCACTTCCGTAAACATTGCTTCCGAGTTTTGCCCAAAGGCCTGTGTTTCTATTCGTTTCGGGCTATTGCACCCATAATGTCGTGGAGAAATAGGAAACCAAAGGAAACTTTGTTGTACGTAGTTATCCTATCGAAACAACCTTTCGGCAATGTAAGCACAGGCTTCGGCATCAGCCAATGCGTTGTGATGGCTTTTAAGTTTGTAGCCAAAATATGCCGCAACGGTAGGTAGCCGCAGGTTATTCAATCGTTTTCCCAGCACTTTGCGTGCTTGTTCCACTGTGCATAAAAACGCATTCGACGGAGTTTGTAGTC
>JBHBVA010000028.1:0-4004 GCA_041793355.1 Bacteroidota bacterium
AAAAAAATTTCCCTCCCCTCCTGCGTTTTTGCATTGCCCGTTTCCCGCAGGGGATGAAGGTCAGGGTATTGTTTTTACTGTGGCAATACCCCGCGTTTGAAAAATAGAAAAGGGTGAAAAGGCTCCCCCGTACCGCTCGCGATGAGTAGTGCGGGGGAGATTTTTCCTTATAGTAAAAGCTGCTACACACAACACAAACGGCCCTGCTGCCACAATGCAGAGAGCCGTTTGAGAGAGATTGTCCGGTTGAAAGCAAATTAGCCAATCACGCCACGCATACGGTCTTCGAATGCTGATAGTGAAGCCTTTGCCCCCTCGCCCATCGCAATAATAATTTGCTTGTAAGGCACAGTGGTAACGTCGCCGGCTGCATAAATTCCCGGAACGTTGGTTCGGCAGTGGGCATCGATTTCTATTTCTCCGATGCGGTTGCTGTTCACCACACTTTGGAATACCTGGCTGTTGGCTGCCAACCCTATTTGCACGAAAATGCCGTCAATATCTATAAGCGTTTCTTCGTTGCTGTTGCGGTCTTTGATGCGGATGCCCGTTACCTTGTCGCCGTTGCCCACCACTTCCAACGTTTGTTTGCTGGTGAAAATCTGCACGTTAGGCAAACTGTTTGCTTTGTCTTGAAGCACTTGGTCGGCTTTCAGCGTGTCCATAAATTCCAACACGGTAACGTGGTTGCAAATGCCGGCAAGGTCGATAGCTGCTTCCACTCCCGAATTTCCTCCGCCTACCACTACCACGTTTTTGCCTTTGTAGAATGGTCCGTCGCAGTGCGGGCAAAATGCCACACCTCGCCCAATATATTCGGCCTCGCCGGGAACGTTGAGTTTACGCCAGCTGGCACCTGTTGCCACAATAAGGGCAGGAGCAATAAATGTTTCGCCTCCGGCTACGGAGATAACCTTTTTGCCATCTGCCAACTCCACCTTTTCCACTTGGCGATGCTCCAAAATATCAATCGGATATTCTTGCATGTGCAGGCGGAGGTTGCCGGCTAAGGCTTCACCTGTGGTAGAGGGGGTAGAAATTAGGTTTTCGATGCCCACAGTTTCTTTTACCTGACCGCCGATGCGTTGGGCTAACACCGCCACTTTCAGCCCCTTGCGTGCCGAGTAGATGGCTGCCGACGACCCGGCAGGACCTCCGCCTACCACTACCACGTCGTATTCGCGAGCCGCTTGTTCTACGCTTTCGCTACCATATTTGGCTTCTAATTTTTGCAACAGGTCGCTGAGTTCGCCTCGTCCTGTGTGGATGTTTTCGCCATCGGCAAATACGGCAGGCACACCTTGCAACCTCAAGGCATCTGCTTCGGCTTGATTCATGGCACCGTCCACCATTTCGTGCGAAATATTGGGGTTGAGGGCTGCCATTAGGTTAAGAGCCTGCACTACAGTGGGGCAATTTTCGCACGTGAGCGAAACATAGGTGCTAAGACGGATATTGCCCTTCAGTGCCTTGATGCGGTTGCTGATAAACTCGTCGGGCATATTTTGCCCCTTGCCGTCGAGGTTGAAGATGGCACGCAACAGCGAAATAAACTCGTGTCCGCCGGGTATGCCGCGAAAACTGATACCGGCAGGAGTACCGTTTTTGGCAATGACGAACGATAGCCCTTCGCCCGATGCTACTTCTACGCTTAGCTTATCGGAGCATTCGGCCACATCGCCCAAAAATTCGAGTAGCGAGGCACGGTCGTCATGACTATCCGTTACGGTTACCTGAAATGTATATTGATTTTCCAATGCGGAAAACTGAGCCCGCAATTGGTCTTTGAGTGTATTGTCTAACATAAAATTGTATCTGACTAATAGTAATAATAACTAACTGAAAAACAAGGTTTTGTTTTTTTAGTAGTGTGTGGTAAGAAGTCTTCCCGCAGGAAAAAACAAGGTCGGCACGGAGTGCCTCCAGCCGACCTTGTCCGTCTAAATGACTTTTTAAAAATGTATGAGAAAAAACGTTCGATTTTAGATTTTTCCTACAAGGTCGATGCTTGGTTTCAAAGTAGCATCACCTTTTTTCCATTTAGCAGGACACACTTCGCCATCGTGCGATGCTACGAACTGTGCAGCTTCTACTTTACGGAACAACTCGTCGGCGTTACGACCGATAGGACCATCGTTGATTTCCACAATCTTGATTTGTCCTTCAGGATTTACCACGAAAGTACCGCGGTCTGCCAAGAAGTTTTCTTCGTTCAGCACGCCAAAAGCACGGCTCAAAGCACCTGTGTGGTCGGCAAGCATTGGATATTTGATTTTTTTGATGCTGTCTGATGCATCAAACCAAGCTTTGTGAGTAAAGTGCGTATCGGTGCTCACGGAGTAGATTTCTACACCCAACGCTTTGAATTGCTCGTATTTGTCGGCCATATCTACCAACTCGGTAGGGCACACAAACGTAAAGTCGGCAGGGTAGAAGAAGAAGATAGCCCACTTGCCCAATACATCTTCGTGCGACACGGTTTTGAACTCGCCATTTTGAAAGGCTTGTAATTTAAATTCAGGAAGCTGTGAATTGATAATTGCTTGCATAAAATTTTTCTGTTTTTAATTTATAATAAAATACTTAACTATCATTTGACAGTGCAAAGTTACGATAGTATTTATTTATATACAAGTTTTCAAACATAGATTTTGTTTATATCTATCCCAAAGCTCTCTACAACCTCTCTCCAACGCTTGTGAGCAGTGCGGAATAGCTTTTGCCAAAAAAGTTACCGAATTAAGAACTACGGAAAAACTCTCCCTTGCGGAAAAAAGTGGGATAAACATCAGTTTTTCAACTCCGGATATGCTATGCGGGTGTGATACATTCCCATCAGTTTTTCTATCAGCACTTCTTTAGTTACTTTCAGCTCCTGCAATGTGATGGGGGCGTCGTTTAGTAAGCCTTCCTCCACCTTGCCGTCCACAAGCCTGTTCACTAAGTCGCAGATGTTGGTTTCGGTATATTCCTTCAAACTTTTGGAGGCGGCTTCCACTGTGTCGGCTATCATCAGAATCGCTTGCTCCTTAGTGCTGGGATTAGGACCTTGATAACTGAAAAGTTGGTCGTCTATCTCTTCGTCGGGATGTTCGTTTTTATACATGGTGTAAAAATATCCCACCTTTCCCGTACCGTGATGGGTGCGTATAAAGTCGATAATCTGCTCAGGAACACGATGTTGTTTTGCCAACTCTATCCCTTTTTGCACGTGATTGATGATAATTTGGGCACTCTCCACATAAGATAATTGATTGAGCGGATTGAAACCAGCCATTTGATTTTCGGTAAAATACTCAGGCTGAAATAGTTTGCCCACGTCGTGGTACAAAGCTCCTGTTCTTACCAGTGTGGCATCTGCTCCTATTTTCAGAGCAACGGACGATGCCAAGTTTGCCACTTGCATCGAATGTTGGTGCGTACCGGGAGCTTTTTCCGAAAGCTCCAGCAATAGTGGATTGGTATTCACGTTGGACAATTCTACCATACTCACTCCGGAAATAAATCCAAACGATTTTTCCACCAAATACACCAACAAATAGGTGAATGTGAGGAAGATAAAGTTAATGCCAAAGTACACGAACATTCGCCAATTGAGTTTGGTGATGTCGCCTTCGTCGCACAAAACGATACCAACATAAGTGATGATATATGCCAGCAGAACCAAGAACGAGCAACGGAATAGTTGCGAACGCTCGGTAAGGTCTTTCAGCCCGAAAATGGCAGTGAAGCCGGCCGCAAATTGCAACAGTATAAACTCGGAGGGATAAGGCACCATCAGCGAGCAGATAAGCACAATCACCGAATGGGTAACCATTGCTGTCCGAGAATCGATAAAGGTACGAATCATTATCGTGGGGATGGCAAAAGGTATGATGTAGGCATTAAAAAAACCCTTGTCGGTGGAGAAAAAGCCTGTGATTACACATATAATGGTGATGTTGAGTAGCATAAATATCGTATTCTTGCGATTGGCAAACTCGCGTGGACGAAACAAAAAAAGG
>JBHBVA010000029.1:0-3160 GCA_041793355.1 Bacteroidota bacterium
ATTCATATCAAAAGTATTACAATTATGAAATCGTTTTTTTCCATAACTTTTGCCCTGCTGTTTTCCGCTGTGGCTTTTTCTCAAAATTACGAAACCACCCCTTCGTATTGGAACAATCAACCAACCCTAAGCAAGCGAAACGAAGTGAAGTTGGACATGGCTCAGTTAGTGTGGGCACACCGCTTTGCAGTGAGCTACGACCGCCTTTTGTCGGACGAGTTTAGCATCGGTATAGCAGCCGAAAAAGGGAGCAAGTACGAATATACCCAGCAGTGGGCAGTAATACCATACGTGCGTTGGCACTTTGGGGACGACTTCTGCCAAGGCATATTTTTAGAGTTTAGCGGTGCAATATTTCAACCTCCAACGGAGGAAGATACTACCGACCGAACTTTCTACTTATACAATGCCAAAAAGGAAATTGCCCCTCCGGTATATTGTGGCATAGGTTTAGGATTAGGTTGGAAGTTCGTATCCAAACGCAATTGGGTATTCGAGATGTATGCCGGCGGAGGACCTTCGTTCGATGGCGAACAAGGTTATGCTCGTCTTGGCTTCTCCATCGGAAAGCGTTTTTGAGCAATACGAAGATGCGAGCGTTGTAATTTTCACTACATTTGTGCCTGTTTTCCCCTAAATTTTACGGAGGGAAAGGGAGAAGCAAGGATAATGAGGAAAGAATTAAAAAAATATGGCGGTGGAATAGGACAAATATTGGAGTGGTTTTACCCTCCTTTTCGCCGTATTGTTAGCCGCCAGGTGTTTTTGTACGGTGCTACAGGCGGACTGAATATTGTATTCGACTGGATACTGTATTTTATTGTGTACAATTTTGTATTGCAAAAACAGAATCTTTCACTACCCTTTTTCACCTTCAGCCCGCACGTTGCGGCTTTGGGCATCTCGTTTCCCATTTCATTTTTCACCGGCTTTCTGTTACAAAAGTACGTTACCTTTTCGGCATCGTTACTGCGGGGTAGAACACAAATTATCCGCTATCTGCTGGTGGTAGCATTAAACCTGACAATCAATTTTTTAGGCATAAAACTCTTGGTAGATGTGTTTCATTTCTACCCCACTCCGTCTAAAATGGCTGTTACCATAGTAACCATTTTGGTGAGTTTTTTGTGCCAAAAGCGATTCACATTCAAGGCATAAAGCCACCTTAAACCATCGGTGGGAAAGTGAGTCGAACGCTGAAATAAAATATATCGAACTAAGGAGCGAAGTGTATGAGTAAAAGACTGATAATATGGATATTCACTATTCTGACGATAACGCAAGCATCGGCACAAGTGAATACCGACAGGGTGATAAATATTGGGCGAAATGCTCTTTTCTTCAAAGACTACGTGTTGGCTATTCAATACTTCAATCAGGTAATCAAGGCAAAACCGCATTTGGCGGAGCCGTATTATTTGCGTGCCATTGCCAAAATTTCGTTGGACGACGTGAAAGGGGCAGAAGAAGATTGCACCGCCTGCTTAGAGCGTAATCCGTTTATTACCAATGCTTATCATTTGCGTGGCGACAGCAGGCTGAAGCTGAAAGACTATGCAGGAGCCAACGAGGACTACAAACGGGTGTTAACAGAAATGCCTAACAACAAATTTTTGCTTATCAACTTGGGGATTGCAAACATCGAAACCCAAAGTTGGGACGAAGCGGAAAAGTATCTGCAACAGCTGACTACCTCCTACCCCTCCTATCCGGAAGCCTACCTCACACAAGCCGCTATGCACCTGGCTCGCAAGGACACTGCAACTGC
Source organism: Bacteroidota bacterium (assembly GCA_041793355.1). Classification (GTDB taxonomy): domain Bacteria; phylum Bacteroidota; class Bacteroidia; order Bacteroidales; family Dysgonomonadaceae; genus UBA1309. Next base: position 1,769 of record JBHBVA010000029.1, read on the forward strand.
TTTTGCAAGTTACGACAAGGCAATAGAATTAGACAAATATTCGGCTCACAACTATGCCGTTAGGGGTAGTTTGCACTTGCAACAACGAAACTTTGACCAAGCCAATGCCGACCTCAGCGAAGCCATAAAACTTGCTCCGGAGGAAACGTGGGCATACCTCAACAGAGGCACCATACGCTACCACAAAAAAGACTTGCGGGGGGCAATGAACGACTACGACAAAGTGCTTGAGTTGGAGCCGCAAAACATCATTGCCCGCTACAACCGAGCTTTGCTGCGAGCACAAGTGGGGGACGACAATCGTGCCATTGAGGATTTCAACAAAGTGATTGAAACCGAACCTGATAACTATATGGCGTACTACAATCGTGCTATCTTGAAAAATGCTATTGCCGACTATCGGGGAGCCATAAGCGACCTCAACGTAGTGATGGCAGAGTATCCGGACTATTATCAGGGATTTTATTACCGTTCCGAGTTGAAACGTCGGTTAGGCGATATGAAAGGGGCGGAAAAAGATTACAACTATGCTCGTGCTATGGAAAACGAACGGCAACGACAATTGGCTACGGCACAAGGTAGAAATGCCGCTATCAAACAAGAGCAGGAACGACAACGCTTGCGGGAAGCTACTCGCGAAAAATCGAACAAAGAAATAGACAAATTCAACCTGCTGATGGTAGCCGATAAGAGCGAAGAGGACAAAAACAAATACAGCAACGACACTCGCGGAAGGGTGCAAGACCGAAACGTGTCCGTGCAACTGTTGCCCCAATTTGTTGTGGCATATTACGACAATGCAGGCGACAATTCAACAAAGAAGTTTGTATATTTCAGTCCGCTCCTCGTAGAAATGAACAAAAATAGTGTGTTCCTGCGGAAGCTCCGACTTACCAACGAAGAGGTGGCTCTGACCGAGAAGCAGATTGAAACACACTTCCGCCGCATCGAAGAATATACCCAAACGATTGCACAACAGCCGGAAAAAGCTGTGAATTACTTTGCTCGCGGTATGGAATATCTTACCGTACAGGACTTTGCAAGTGCAGCTCACGACCTACGCAAAGCAATACAATTAGACAAATCGCTGACGTTGGCATACTTCAATCTGGCTGTTATCATTGGCAAAGAACTCGCTTCACGACACGGAGGTGCCGAATACGAAGCAAAGGCATCGAACGTAAAATCGAACGCAGTGGATAAAAATCTATCCATATCGCAGGACTTGACCGACTATGCCAACATTCTGGCCAACTACGACCAAGCAATTGCACAACAACCTCAGTTTGCTTTTGCCTACTACAACCGTGCCTGCGTAAAGGCTCAAATACGCGACCACAAAGGGGCTATTGCCGACCTGGACGAGGTGATAAAAATAGATGCCGAACTTGC
>JBHBVA010000030.1:0-2712 GCA_041793355.1 Bacteroidota bacterium
CGTTACAGAACAGCTTTCCGCTATTCAAAAATCGCCAATGGAACAAGCAATGCTATCAAAGTGGAATGTGTTCATCTGGGAGCCTCTAACAGTGCTACCATCACTACGATAAAAGATGATAGCTTCTGGACCAATAATCAGGCGAATATTAAGTCGGCAATTTTCCCTTGCTACGGATATAAAAGTAATACTACACCACTCAATACTAACTCTGGAATACTCCTATTCACTTCAAGCTATCTGAGTTCATTTTTGGGCTATACCGCAAACACATTTACAGGAGGAACAGGCTTGATGAGTGGTGGACTTTATCCTTGACCGGTTTCAGATGCCGCCCCTGTATTTCTTTTCAAACGCAACTAAGAGTTGGTGTTTGCAAGGGTAAAAAAACAAGAATTAACTCCCTCTGTTCCTGCGTTTTGCATTGCCCGTTTCCCGCAGGGCGGAGTGTGAAAGTGGTATTGTTTTTACTGTGGCAATACCCTGCGTTTAAAAAATAGAAAAGGGTGAAAAAATTCTCCCCCGTACCGCTCGTGATGAGTAGTGCGGGGGAGTGTGTTTTTCGGAGGAGGTGCCCAACATCGGGGAAAGGAAAGTTGTACATTAAAAGGGAAAAGTTTTGGCAAACCTTCTTTTTTCGTATATTTGCCCAACAAACCATCAGAAATAAATGGAACACATTAAGCATCAGATAAATACACTGCGGGAGGAGTTGCATCGGCACAACTACCAATATTATGTGCTTTCTGCCCCCACCATAAGCGACTACGAGTTTGACCAAAAGCTGGCACAACTTGCCGAATTAGAGGCATCCCATCCTGAACTGTACGACCCTAATTCGCCTACCCAAAGAGTGGGCAGCGACCTTACCAAAAGTTTCCGTCAGGTAGAGCATCGTTATCCAATGCTTTCGTTGTCAAATACTTACTCGGAACAGGAGGTGCAAGAGTTTTACACACGCATAGTCAAACTGCTGGGTACTGACGACTTTGAAGTGGTGTGCGAGCTAAAGTTTGATGGCACGTCTATCTCTCTAACCTACGAAAATGGCATGCTACTACGAGCCGTTACACGTGGTGATGGAACGGTGGGTGATGATGTTACCGCCAATGTACGCACCATCAAAAGCATTCCGTTGGTACTTACGGGGGATGACATACCGACACTGTTCGAAATACGAGGGGAGATATTGATGCCCTGGCAAGTATTTGAAAATCTGAATATTGAGCGTCAGAAACAAGGTGAACAATTATTTGCCAATCCTCGAAATGCGGCATCGGGAACACTTAAACAACAGGACCCCAAGGTGGTGGCATCCCGAAAATTAGATGCTTACCTTTACTATATGATGGGCGACAATTTGCCTTGTGCTACGCACGCCGACAACTTGGCAAAGGCTGGGCAGTGGGGTTTCAAAATATCGGATGCCACAAGGGTGTGCCGTTCGCTGGATGAGGTGTTCGCTTTTTTGCAATACTGGAATGTAGAACGAAAAAATCTGCCGGTGGCAACCGATGGTGTTGTGCTGAAAGTGAACAATTTGGCTCAACAGCAAGAGTTGGGATATACCTCAAAATTTCCCCGATGGGCTATTGCCTACAAGTTTCAGGCCGAAAAGGTGTGGACGCAGTTGCAATCCGTATCGTATCAAGTGGGACGCACCGGAGCTATTACCCCCGTAGCCAACCTGCAACCCGTGCAGTTGTCGGGGACTGTGGTAAAGCGTGCATCGCTCTACAATGCCGATGCCATTGCGGCACTCGACCTACATTTAGGCGATTGGGTGAGCGTAGAAAAAGGGGGCGAAATCATCCCAAAAATTACGCAGGTGGATGGGGAGCGTCGCTCGGCCGATGCCCGTAAAGTGCTGTTTATCACCCATTGCCCCGAGTGCGAAACGCCTTTGGTGCGTGATGAGGGAGAGGCTGCTTATTATTGCCCCAATCAGCAAACTTGCCCATCGCAGGCAAAAGGACGGATTGAGCATTTTTTGGCTCGTAAGGCTATGAATATAGCTGCCGGCCCCGAAACGGTGGAACATTTATTTTCGGCAGGACTTATCCGTACTTACGCCGACCTCTATTCTCTTCGTGCAGAGGATGTTATGCAATTGGAGCGGTGGGGCGAACGCAGTGCCGAAAGGCTCATTCAAAGCATTCGGGACTCTGCTCAAGTGCCTTACGAGCGGGTGATTTTTGCACTCGGTATCCGTTACGTGGGCGAAACAGTGGCACAGAAGTTGGCAAGGGCATTCCCCGACATCGAACAGCTGGCAAACGCATCTGCCGAAATGTTGGTGCAGGTGGATGAAATTGGCGAACGCATAGCCCAAAGTGTGGTGGCTTTTTTTGCCGATGCAGAGAATCGGGCATTGATAGACCGATTGCGACAGGCTGGACTACAGATGGCGATGTTGCAAGACGAAAGTGTGGAACGCACCAATCTGCTGGATGGCAAAACCTTTGTTATCAGCGGAGTATTTTCCCTCCATTCGCGGGACGAATACAAGGCGATGATTGAGCAGAATGGCGGAAAAAATGCCGGCTCCATTTCAGGTAAAACACACTTTGTTTTGGCAGGTGAGAATATGGGACCCTCCAAACTCGAAAAAGCTCGTGCGTTGGGCATCACCATCATCAACGAGCAGCAATTTTTAGAAATGCTGCAGTCGTAAAGACAGATTCTAGCAAATACAAAAAAGCAAACTTTTCA
>JBHBVA010000031.1:0-5622 GCA_041793355.1 Bacteroidota bacterium
AACGTATTTGGATAAAAAAACGACCTGCCACTACCCGTATCTCCACACAGGAGGATGTCCGTTCCCGATTTGTTTTGCAGCAGCACAAAGGCTACTTCACTTTGCTGAACAACGGCGAAGTAAATCAGGTAGAGGTGTTCGATACGAAAGGTACACTTCTACGACGCTATCCGACTGCACAGCAATATCCTACATACGGATTTCAGCCGGGTATTTATTTAGTGAAGATATATGCAAAAGACGGTTCAGCAACGGGGATAACGATGGTGATAAAGTCGTAAATGAAAAACGGAGAAAACGCCCCGAAAAACTATTTTATTGGCCGGGTAATGAGTTATTGTATTTGTTCCTCGAATTTGCCCTTTGCTTTATCTGCCCGAAAAAGCAAAGGTTTCTGCAAAAAAAGTATATCTTTGCACGGATTTATATAGAGATACACCAAAGGTTATATGGGAAGATTAGTAGCGATAGTAGGACGTCCGAACGTGGGAAAATCCACACTTTTTAATCGCTTGACCGAAACGCGTCAGGCAATTGTGGACGAAACGGCGGGCACAACGCGCGACAGACAATACGGACAAGCCGAGTGGGGTGGGAAGTCTTTTTCCATCGTAGATACAGGCGGTTGGGTAGTAAACTCGGAAGATGTTTTCGAGGAGGAAATCAACAAACAAGTGTACATCGCCATCGAGCAAGCAGATGTAATCTTGTTCGTGGTGGATGTGATGAATGGACTAACGGATTTGGACCAAAGCGTGGCGAAAATCCTCCGCCGCTCAACAAAGCCTATTCTGTTGGTTTCTAACAAGGCAGACAATTTTGAGCTGCACTACGACGCTGCCGAATTTTACGCCTTAGGCTTGGGTGACCCTATTTGCGTATCGGCAATCAACGGTTCGGGAACGGGCGATTTGCTGGATATGCTTATCGAAAAACTGCCGACAAAAAATGTTGAGGACGAGGAAGCGTTGGATAATGTGCCTCGTTTGGCAATAGTGGGGCGTCCCAATGCCGGAAAATCCTCTTTCGTGAATGCCTTGATTGGCGAAGACCGAAACATCGTAACCGACATTGCCGGCACCACACGCGACTCCATCTACACGCGGTTCAACAAGTTTAATATGGATTTTCAGTTGGTGGACACCGCAGGTATTCGCAAAAAAGGAAAGGTAACCGAAGATTTGGAGTACTATTCCGTGATACGTTCTATCCGTGCCATCGAAAATTCGGATGTTTGCATATTGATGCTGGATGCTACCAAGGGAATTGAAAGCCAAGACCTTAATATCTTCTCGTTGATACAGAAAAACAGAAAAGGATTGGTGGTGTGCGTAAACAAATGGGATTTGGTGGAAAACAAAGAGCAGGTGGTAATCAAAACATTCGAGAATGCCATTCGCAATCGCTTGGCTCCGTTTACGGATTTTCCCATTATTTTCGGGTCGGCACTCACCAAACAGCGTATCCTGAAAGTGTTGGAAGTGGCAAAAGAAGTGTATGCCAATCGCAAGGTGCGTATCCCTACGCACAAACTCAACGAGGTGATGCTCCCCATTATCGAGCATACGCCTCCTCCTGCTAATAAGGGTAAGTATATAAAAATCAAATATATAACGCAGATACCCAATACGCACGTTCCTACGTTTGTATTTTTCTGCAACTTGCCTCAATGGGTGAAAGAGCCTTACAAACGCTTCCTCGAAAATCGCCTTCGCGAACATTGGACGCTGACAGGTACACCCATCAACATCATTATCAAGGAGAAGTGAAAAAACGATAATTACTTAAGATATAACTTTTTGTAGAAACTTATGGCAACAACGGCAACAGTTCAACCAAAGCGAAAAGGGCATCCCAAAGGGCTTCCTGTGTTGTTTCTCACCGAAATGTGGGAGCGGTTCGGATACTATTTGATGCTCGGCATTTTCGTGCTGTATATGATTGACCCGAAAAACACGGGCGGATTGGCAATTGACGACAAAATAGCCTACGATATTTTCGGCACTTTCATAGCACTCACCTATTTGTCGCCCTTTTTAGGTGGCTTTTTGGCGGACAGAATGCTGGGCTATGTCAAGGCAATTTATATTGGAGGGGCTTTGATGGGGCTGGGCTATATCGGATTGGGGCTTTTTCAAGAGTTGTCGTTGTTTTACGTTTCTATGGCGTGTATAGTGGTGGGCAACGGCTTTTTCAAACCAAGTATTTCCACATTGTTGGGGAACCTCTATTCAGACGACGCATACAAAGACAATAAAGATGCCGGCTACAATATCTTTTACATGGGTATCAACATCGGTGCGTTTGTTTGCAACATCATTGCCGCATTTATGCGGAACAAATTCGGGTGGAGCGAAGCCTTTATAACCGCCGGAGTGGGAATGTTTGTAGGGCTGATAATCTTCAGCTTAGGAATGAAGCACGTAGCTAAGGCAAACGTGATGAAGCCTGTGCAGGATGGTGATGCCACCTTGTCGTCTATACTTGTAAAAGTGTTTTTGCCTGCCCTTGTTGTGGGTGGTTTGGCGTGGATTATACCCGGCAATATTTTAGGTAGCGACAGTACGGATGCCTTTATTTTTGCGTGCATTCCCGTAGTACTTTTCTATGTGTCGCTCTATTGGCGGGCGGATAGCATCGATAAAAAATCGATAGGTGCTTTGTTGGCAATATTTGCCGTGAGTTTGATGTTTTGGGCTGTGTTCAAGCAAAATGGAACCGTACTCACCACGTGGGCCAAATACTACACAGACCGCAGTGTGCCTGCTACGTTGGAAAAACCATTGTCTGATGCTTATCTGGTGGAGGTGAAAAGCTATGAAGATAAGGAGGTTACCTCCTACGACGAAGCATATCGAATTGTAAAGGACGAGAACGGAACGCCTCGTAAAGAGGTGGGTAAGGATGTCTATTTCCGCAACATTTCCCCTGCACAAAAATCCGATTTGGAGGCTAATGCCGACAAGAAAGTATTTCTGTACAATCCTGAATTGTTCCAATCTATCAACCCATTTTGGGTGGTGGTGCTCACGCCTGTGGTAGTTGGTTTGTTTATGTTTTTGCGTAAGCGGGGCAAAGAGCCTACCACACCGGCCAAAATCGTTTTGGGGATGTTTATTTCGGCTCTCAGTTGCTTGGTGATGGTGGCGGCCGTGCAGGCTTCCGACAACGGAATGGTGAAAGCATCGGCCTTATGGTTGGTGGCTGCCTACGGAGTGATAACGGTGGGCGAACTCTGCTTGTCGCCGATGGGGCTTTCGTTGGTGTCGAAACTTTCGCCACCACGCATCACGGCACTGATGATGGGAGGCTTCTTTTTGTCCACAGCCATCGGCAACAAACTGTCGGGGGTGCTTGCCGGAATGTGGTACGGCTACGAGGACAAAACTACTTTCTTTTTCGTGAATTGCGGCCTGCTTATAGTGGCAGCACTCATTGGGCTTTCTATTTTGAAGTCGCTCAATCGAGCCTTGAAAGAAAAGGGTGTACAATAGAGGTTTAACAGTGGTTTGATAAAGGTTAAAAATAAATACAAATAAATTTTAATTATGACAGAAACAGTTGCACTGAAAGAAGAGAAAAAAGGACACCCCAAGGGGCTATACCTTTTGTTCTTCACCGAGATGTGGGAGCGATTTTCGTACTACGGAATGCGTGGTATTCTTATCTTGTTCCTCACCAAAAGTTTGATAGAAGGAGGATTGGGTATCAACGACCAAACGGCAAGCCTTATCTATGGTCTATTTACGGGTTTTGTTTATTTTACCCCCCTTATCGGTGGATGGTTGGCGGATAACTATTTAGGGCAACGCAAGTCGATTACCATCGGTGGTATCACGATGATGCTGGGGCAATTAGCCTTGTTCGGTATCGGTACTTGGGTGATTGGGGACGTAAACGTTGGCTTGTGGATAGGTTTAGGACTTCTGGTTATCGGTAACGGATTTTTCAAACCCAATATCTCTACTTTGGTAGGTGGCTTGTATAAGGATGGTGACAAACGTCGCGACTCGGCATTCTCCATTTTCTATATGGGTATCAACTTAGGAGCTTTCTTTGCTCCGTTGGTGATTGGTTTCCTTACGGATAATATGTTTGCTACCACTAACCCCGATGGTACCATCGCCTATGGTTATAAGTATGGATTTTTGGCATCTGCCATTGGTATGTGTTTAGGGCAGGTATTGTTTAATCTGCTGGCAAAGAAATATTTGGGAGACTTGGGTGTTGCTCCTACGGCAAAGAAAAATACGGCTGTGGTACAAGAGGAGAAAAAGCCTCTGACCAAGGAAGAAAAACAACGCATTTCGGTGGTGTTTATCTTTTTCTTCTTCGCCATCTTCTTCTTCGCAGGATTTGAGCAAGCCGGTTCGTCACTGAGCCTTTATACCGACCGCTTTATCGACCGTACCGTATTCGGATTTGAAATTCCCACTTCGTGGTTTCAGTCTGTAAATCCGCTGTTTATCGTGTTGTTGGCTCCGCTTTTTGCCGCTTTCTGGGGAACACCATCCGGGCAAAAGCTTACTTCGCCACTCAAAATGGGAGCGGGTATGATTATCTTGGGTATCGGTTTCTGGTTTATGCTCGGAGCTATTCTTGAGCGTGGACAAAACGGCGGAGACTTGAACGATGTAATGAACAAAGCAAGTATTTGGTGGCTGGTAATGACCTACTTGGTACACACTATTGGTGAACTTTGTTTGTCCCCTGTGGGACTGTCGGTAGTAACCAAACTGTCGCCTCCTCGCTTGGCTTCGCTTCTGATGGGCGTGTGGCTGCTTTCGTCGTTCTTTGCCAATGTGGTGGGTGGTGTTATCGCCTCCAAAGTGGAAGCAATGGGAGCTTGGAATATCTTCCTCTACATATCAATGTTTGTGATATTCTGCGGAGTAGTGATGATTGCCCTCAATAAAAAACTACTGCAAATGATGCACGGTGTGCGATAATGCTTCGGTATCGGTAATAAGTTTTTTAGCAATATAAATAACGCCAACTTCATCCAGAGGTTGGCGTTGTTGCGTAATACGGATACCTTGTAATACCTAACTGTTTGTTGTGATATTTTTTTTATGAAAAAAAAGTGCATAAAAATTTGGTAGTATAAAATATTCCGTTTTAATTTGCGAGGGTAAACAATGATGTAAATTATGAGATATGTAGGTATCTGCATATTATTTTTAATTTCATTGACTGCCTATTCGCAAAGTGTGGCTCATGAATTGTCCCTCGATAAAGTATTGGATACCTTGTCGCTACGTAGTCCTGCGACCGCAACGCAACAGCTAAGTTGTCAAAACGAAATACTTCGCTTTAAAAATTATAAAAAAGGTTATCTGCCTTCAGTTTCTTTAAGTCTGTCGCCCATTAGTTTTAACAGATCGTTGCGGGTGTTGCAAAATCCGATAGATGGAAGTTATTCCTATGTGGAGGATTATTCCAATAACTCCGGTGTTGGGATAACGGTCAGTCAGAAAGTGTTAGCTACGGGTGGGCAGTTGAGTTTCAATAGTAGTTTGAATTATCTGAATGAGTTTTCGCAAAAACGTTCGAGCTTCAGTAGTACACCTTTCTCATTTGGATATTCCCAACAGTTGTTTGGTGGTAGAAAGATTAATAAAT
>JBHBVA010000032.1:0-4947 GCA_041793355.1 Bacteroidota bacterium
CTAAACATACGCTACTTTGGCATCGTGGACGGACACGATGTAGGCGAGCTTATTCGTATTCTGCAAAACATCAAGGATATGAAAGGCCCTAAAATTCTGCACATCAGCACTACCAAAGGTAAGGGATACGAGCCTGCGGAAAAATCCGCTATCGAGTGGCACGCACCGGGCAAATTCAACCCCGAAACAGGCGAACGTATCATAAGCCCGTCCGACAACAAACCACCCAAATTTCAAGATGTTTTTGGCAAAACGCTTGTAGAACTTTCGTCTGAAAATACTCAAATCGTAGGGGTTACTCCCGCCATGCCCACCGGTTGCTCTATGACGTATATGATGGAGGAGTTCCCTACCCGCTCGTTCGATGTGGGCATTGCCGAAGGACACGCCGTAACTTATTCGGCAGGATTGGCAAAAGAGGGGCTTATCCCTTTCTGCAACATCTATTCGTCGTTTATGCAACGGGCCTACGACCAAGTGATACACGATGTAGCGTTGCAAAATCTGCACGTAATTTTCTGTTTGGACCGTGCCGGACTGGTAGGCGAAGATGGTGCCACACACCACGGAGCATTCGACCTCGCCTATATGCGTACCGTCCCCAATATGATAGTAGCTTCTCCCTACGACGAACATTATCTCCGCCACTTGATGTACACGGCCGTGTATGCTGTTAATCAGCCTATTACTATTCGCTATCCGCGAGGAGAAGGACGTTTGGTAGATTGGAAAAACAAACCCGAAGCACTCCCCATAGGCAAGGGGCGAAAGCTGAAGCAAGGCAATTCGTCGGTAGCCGTGCTCTCCATCGGTCCCATTGGCAATAGCGTAAGCGATGCCATTCTCCAACTCGAAAGTGAGGGATTGAGCGTTTCGCATTACGATATGATTTTTCTGAAGCCGATAGACGAAGACCTGCTGCGTGAGGCCGCACAAAAACATCAAACACTGGTAACGGTGGAGGATGGCACTTTGGTAGGCGGACTGGGCAGTGCCGTACTGGAGTTTTTGTCCGACAACAAAATACAAGGCATTCAGGTAGAGCGTATCGGCTTACCCGACCGCTTTGTTACGCACGGTTCCGTTCCCGAACTTACCCGACACGTAGGCACAGACGCACAGAGCATTTACACACGGTTGCGAAACATACTGGCGGCAGGTAATTGAGCAGAATAGAAGGGTAAGAGGAAAACGGTGGGTACATCGCCAACCGGAAATTTTTCCTACCTTTGCCGGCGGTTTTCGGTGAAAGCCACTGTAAATGTAGCAGTTGTAATATGAAGATAATTATTGCCGGTGCAGGCGAGGTAGGCACCCATTTGGCCAAGCTCCTCTCTGCCGAGAATCACGATATTGTACTTATCGAAAAGGACAGGGAACATTTTCAACAAGATGTTTCCTCTTTTGATATTATGACGATGGTGGGAGCCGCAACCTCGCTTCACGACCTTGCCGAAGCCGGAGTGGCTGAGGCCGATTTGTTCATCGCCGTAACACCCGAAGAGAGCAAGAATATGACGGCTTGTATGCTGGCATCGAATCTGGGTGCAAAAAAAACCTTTGCCCGTATCGACAACTACGAATATCTGTTGCCCAAAAATGCAGAATTTTTCCGTTCGTTGGGGGTGGACGAAATGTTCTACCCGGAGATGCTTGCCGCCAAAGAGATTGTTGCCGCCCTAAAAAATCCTTGGGCCCGTTTGTGGTTTGATATTTGCGATGGCGAGCTGGTAATAGCCGGAGTAAAGGTTCGCGAGAATGCACACAATTTGGTAAACAAGCGGCTGTACGAGTTGGCTACGGATGCCAAAAAATTTCACGTGGTAGCCATCAAGCGTGGCGACGAAACCATTATCCCCAATGGGTCGCATCAGATATTGGCAAACGATTTGGTTTTCTTCTCCGCCGTCAAAGACTTTGTTCACGAGCTGCCCCGCATCGCCGGAAAAGAGGTGTTTGAAGTAAAAAATCTGCTTATAAAAGGTGGCAGTCGTATTGCTGTACGTGCAGCACAATATTTGCCTAATAGCATAAATATCAAGCTGTTGGAAATCAACAAAGACAAGTGCCAAAAATTGTTGGAACAGTTGCCAAGCAACGTTACCGTGTATAATTACGATGGAGGCGACACCAATTTTCTGGTGGACGAGATGGGTATTCAAGATATGGATGCTTTTGTGGCACTTACCGAAAATTCGGAGGTGAACATTCTTGCCTGTATGGCTGCCAAACGATTTAATGTACCTCGCACGGTGGCAGAGGTGGAGAATATGAGTTTGATACCTATGGCCGAAGGGTTTGACATTGGTTTGGTAATCAACAAAAAGGTGCTGGCAGCAAGCAGCATCTACCGCCTTTTGCTGAAAGCGGACGTTACCACAGCCAAAAGCCTGTCGATTGGCGATGCCGTAGTGGCAGAAATGGTGGTACACGCCGGCACACGCATCACCCGCAAACCGGTGAAAGAGTTGAATGTGCCTCTCAATATTACATTGGCAGGGCTGATTCGCAACGGAAAAGCAATGATGATTGACGGAGATACCATTATTCAAGAAGAAGACCACGTGGTAGTTTTCTGTTTGGCCGAAGCCCTGAAAAATGCAGAGAAACTGTTTGCTTGATGTTGCCCGATGAAAAAAGGATTTAACATTCGTTTTGTGTTGCGAACCTTAGGTTTTGTGCTTATCATCGAGTCGTTGCTGATGATGAGTTGTTCGCTGGTTGCATTCTACCATCAAGAGGTGGCAGGCGATGCTATTTTAACAAGTTGCGGCATCACCATCGTGGTGGGTGTGTTGCTGCAAATGCTGGGAGCAGACTCTACCCCGAAACGGACATCCAAGAGAGAAAGTTTTCTTGCGGTAACGCTGGTGTGGTTAGGTTTGGCCGCATTCGGGATGTTACCGTTTTACCTGAGCGGAACGGCAAAAACGATGGGCGACGCTCTATTTGAAACAATGTCGGGTTTTTCCACTACCGGTTGCACCATTCTTACGGATATTGACCACGTGCCAAAATCGTTGCTGCTGTGGCGAAGCATCACGCAATGGATTGGAGGTATCGGTATCATTGTGTTTGCTCTGTTGCTGCTGCCAATGGTGGGCGGAGATGGTACATCGCTCTACAACTCGGAGGCTACGGGTATTGTCAAAGACAAATTCAGCCCCAAACTCAAAGAAACCGTGCGAGCCCTTTGGATGGTATATCTGCTTATCACCACTACGCTGTTTATGTTGCTTTGGGCGGGTCCGATGGGTATTTTCGATGCACTTTGCCACGCTCTGACTACGGTATCTACGGGGGGATTTTCTACCAAACAAAACGGTGTGGCTTTTTGGGATTCGGCATACATAGACTATCTGCTGTGCCTTTTTATGTTTGTAGGAGGCATCAATTTCTCGCTTATTTACTTTGCCCTGCGTGGACAAGTGCAAAAAGTATTTTCCAACGAGGAATTTCGATGGTACACAGCTATCATATTGATAACTACGGCTATATCATTTATTGCACTACTTGCTTTCAATTACTACGAACACCCGGAGCATAGTTTTCGCAAATCACTCTTTCACGTTATATCCGTAATTACCAGCACCGGATTTGCTACTGCCGACTTTAATGCTTGGGGTGTTTTCTTTTCGTTGCTGATGTGCTTGCTGATGTTTTTCGGGGCGTGTGCCGGCTCCACCTCCGGAGGGGTAAAGATGGTGCGGATGATGGTTTTGGCAAAAAATGCCATCAACGAGTTCAAAAGGCAGGTACATCCTCACGCCGTGTTGCCTGTTCGTCTGAATGGCAGTGTAGTGCCTATGGATGTTGTAACTAAAGTGTTGGCTTTCATCTTCCTATACCTGTCTATATGGGTGTTTAGCTGTATGTTGCTTGCCCTTGCGGGAATGAATTTCGACGATTCGGTGGGGGCGGCTCTTTCGTGTTTGAGCAATGCCGGAGCAGCCATTGGCAGCGTTGGTGCCGGGGGCGATTTTTCGGGAGTACCCGACATAGCAAAGTGGTATCTGGCATTCCTGATGTTAGTGGGACGTTTGGAGGTGTTTACCGTGCTATCTTTATTTATGCCCACATTTTGGAAAAAATAATATCGAAAAAATATCATTTAATTAAATAGCAGAATATGAATGTATTGCAAATAGCCTCTTCGGCTCAAATGGAGAAAATAATCGATAATCTTATACAACACGGCACAGACTTAGGATTGGCTTTGCTGAAGGCCACTCTGTTGATAGTGGTGGGGCGTTACGTTATTAAGCTTATCAACAAAACTATTCGTACCCTGATGGAAAAACGGGGTATCGACCCTGCCATACGTTCGTTTTTGGGTAGCTTGCTCAATATTCTGCTCATTGCCATGCTGGTGGTGTCGGTGGTGGGAGTATTAGGCATTCAAACCACCTCGTTTGCAGCTTTGTTGGCATCGGCGGGTGTTGCTATCGGTATGGCACTCAGTGGAAACTTGTCAAACTTTGCAGGTGGTGTTATCCTGCTGATATTCCGCCCTTTCAAGGTTGGCGATTACATTTCCACCGCTACCTGTTCGGGCGAAGTGAAGGAGGTGCAAATTTTCCACACGATTTTGCAGATGCCAGACGGAATACGCGTTTACATCCCCAACGGAGTGTTAAGTAGCGGCTTCATCAACAACTACGCTGTGGAAAACCGCCGCTTGGAGTGGATACTTTCGGTGGATTATGGTGAAGACTTTGAGAAAGTGCAACCAATTGTGAAAGAGGTACTCGAACAAGTTATTCCCACCTCGCAACGTCCCGCCGAAAGTTCGCAGGAGAGCATCGAACTTCATACCCTTGCCGATAGCAGCGTGAACATTGTTGTGCGTGTGTGGGTTCGTGGCGAGGACTATTGGAACATACATTTTGCCTTCAACAAGGCCATCTATGCACGCTTCAATGCCGAAGGTATCAGCTTCCCCTTTCC